>JAWLDI010000062.1:0-13904 GCA_041686715.1 Pelovirga sp. | reverse complement strand
GACAATTCTTCTCTTGTCGGTTGTAATTATGGAAACGGAGGATTAGTCTGTCATTTGTCGGATAGATGTTTACAACTATCCTGAGCGTCAACTGGCACAAAAAGAGGCGCAGACATGAAAAAAAACCACCCCGAAAGTTCTCTGCGTGAAGCCTGGGTTCTGTTCATGATCCTCGGAATCGTCATGATCAACTTCCCTTTTATTCATATTTTTGACAGTGACATGTCGTTTCTCGGTATTCCCAGGCTGGTGCTGTACTTCATGTACGGATGGCCTCTTTCAATTGCTGTGATCTGGATGTTTGTGCGGCGTCTGGAAAAAGAATCACGGACCGAAGCTGACCTCGAACACAACAGCACCAAGAGCAGCAGCAACCAATGAAACCGGTTGAACAGTGAGCGTTATGACGGTGATATCCGCAGAAATCATCATTACCGTTTCCCTGTCTTATTTCGCCCTGATCTTTTTTGTCGCATTTTATGCCGATCGGCGCCGCAGGGCAGGTCGCAGTCTGCTTTCAAGTCCGCACATCTACACCCTGTCTATTGCCATCTACTGTACCAGCTGGACATTCTACGGCAGTGTCGGCAAGGCCGCAACCACCGGTCTTGACTATCTTCCCATCTATCTTGGCCCGACCCTGATCGCTTTCGGCTGGTGGTTTTTGCTGCGCAAAATGGTTCGGGTCAGCAAAGAGCAGAATATTACCAGCCTTGCTGACTTTCTTTCCAGCCGCTATGATCGCTCGGCAATCCTTGGCGCCATTGTTACCCTTTTTGCCGTAGTCGGCATGACTCCCTACATCGCGCTGCAGCTTAAAGCGATTGCCCAAACCCTGGAAATTCTGTTTCTACCGCTTAAGAATATGGAGGAACCGGCATCAAAGCTGATTTCCTACTTTCCGGGTCAATTTGATTCAGCTTTTCTTGTTGCCTTGCTGCTGGCGCTCTTTGGAATACTCTTCGGCGCCCGGCATCTGGATTCTTCGGAACGCCATGAGGGGCTTGTCGTCGCCGTCGCCCTGGAATCCCTCATTAAACTGGTAGCCTTCGTAACCGTCGGAATTTTTATCACTTACGGCTTGTTCAACGGCTTCATCGACATTTTTCAGCAATTTTATGCAAGATTTCCGGAACGTGAATACCTTTTTGCCGTCGGCACGGATACCGTACCCTATACCAACTGGTTTACCCTGATTGTCATTTCGATGGCAGCGATCATGTTTCTGCCCCGCCAATTTCACATCATGGTAACGGAAAATTCCAATGAAGAGCATATCAAAAAGGCCATGTGGCGTTTTCCGGCTTATTTGTTTCTGATCAATCTATTTGTCCTCCCTATTGCCATGGCCGGTCTTCTATTGAATAACGGCGACACGTCGCAAGCCGATTACTTTCTCCTGACAATTCCTCTGGCGGCCAATCAACCCTGGCTGGCGCTGCTGGTGTTTATCGGCGGTCTTTCAGCCGCGGCCGGAATGGTCATGGTCTCTTCCGTTGCTCTGGCAACCATGATTCTCAACCATCTGGTCATGCCGATTCTGCTGAAGCTGAAACTGCGTGCTCAAGATCTGTCGGGCCTGCTGATCAACATTAAACGGCTGGGTATTTTCGGCGTTATCCTACTGGGTTATTTTTATTTCATTGTTATCGGGGACTCTTATGCTCTGGTCAACATCGGCCTGATTTCCTTTATGGCAGCGGCCCAGTTCGCCCCTGCCATGATCGGCGCAATCTATTGGAAACGTGCTAATAAATATGCGGCTATCTGGTCGATCAGTCTGGGCTTCGCCATCTGGGTTTACACCCTGCTGCTACCCTCCTTTGTCCGTTCCGGCTGGATCAGTTCCACATTACTGGAAGATGGTCCTTTCGGCATCAGCCCGCTCAAGCCTCATGAACTGTTCGGCCTCGGGGGCTTTGACATGTACACCCACGCGCTGTTCTGGAGCCTGCTGTTCAACCTTGGCGTCTACTGTATTCTCTCCATTTTGACCAGGCAGAGTTCTGCAGAAAAGACCAGAGCCGATATGTTTGTTGATGTTTTTACCGAGCCGGAACAGTCTGATGAGAAACTGACCCGCATCAGCAAAGCACCAACTGTGGTGGAATTTGTTGACCTGATGTCTAAATTCATTGGTGAAAAACCGGCACAAAGCGCTATTTCCGGGTTTCTCGCCAACAAGGAGATTGATCATCGTGGCAGCCTTAATGATCAGGATATCTACAATCTGAAAAGTTTTACCGAAAAAACCCTGGCCGGCCATGTCGGTGCCGGTTCGGCACGTATCATCCTTGAGAACTATCTCAATGCTCGTGGCAGCGAAATGGAAGATGTGTTCGACATCTTCGGCAGCGTCACGATCGACGGGGCCATCAGTCGGGAGCATCTGAGTGTTCTCTATGACGCTTCACAACTGGTTTCGAATAGTGAAAACTTCCAGTCCAAACTTGATCGTATTCTTGAGCTGCTGGCACAACAATTTAAATTCGATCTTTGTGTGGTCCGTTTTCTGGAACCCAAAACCCGCACTTTGCTGGTGAAAAGCCTGGTCGGTGAATCGTTCAATCATTTCGGCAAATCGGAACGCAATCTTTCCACAGACACCTATATTGGCCAGGCTTTTCTTTCCAATGTCACAACCGTAGTAAATGATACCAGTGAGCTGGAAAAACCGGCTTCTTCAGAAATTGTCCACGAGGAGGGAATAACCTCCTTTGCTCACATGCCCGTCACCATTGAAGGGGAACCGGTTGGCATACTTTCCGCGTTTTCACGCTCAGGCAAAGGGGTTTTTACCACCGAAGTCATTGCCCTGCTGGAAAATATCGCCGGTCAGGTGGGTATCGCCTGGCGCAATGAGCAGCAGATCGGCCGCCTGCTGCTGGTACGCGAGCAGGAACGTGAAATGCAAATTGCCAAGGAAATCCAGATGGGTCTGCTGCCGGCCTCATTGCCGGACATGGAAGACATCGATGTTGCCGGACTCTGTGTGCCTGCTCATCAGGTCGGTGGCGATTACTATGACTTTATCGTGCGCGAAAACAAGTGCTGTGATGTTGTCATCGCTGATGTTTCCGGACACAACATCGGCTCAGCATTGATCATGGCTGAGACCCGCACATTTATTCACTCACGCATTTACGACATCGACAGTCCGGCAGCCATGTTGCACGCTCTCAATGCCTATTTCCTCAAAGACCTTGATCGCACTGATTTGTTTGTCACGATGTTTTATCTGCAGTACAATCCGGTTAACCGGCAGGTCAACTACAGTAATGCCGGTCACAACCCGCCACTGATCTGGCGTCACCGGCAACAACAAATTGAAATGCTCGATGCCGAAGGATTGATTTTCGGTATTTATAAAGATGTTAATTTTGAACAGAAAACAACGTCTCTGGAGCCTGGAGATATCCTGATACTCTATACAGATGGTATTATAGAGGCTGAAGATAACCACCAGAACATGTTCGGACTTGGACGCTTGCAGAAACTTGTCGCTGAAAGTGGCCAGGCAACTCCACAAGAAATTATTGATCAGATTCTGACCCAGGTGAGGATATTTACCGGCTATCGCCATTTTAACGACGATGTTACTCTGTTCGTTATAAAAGCACTCTGAACAAACGATGATCAGCAGCCCCAGGTATAATCTCGCAAGTGGTTCAATATGTTGATCAAACCAGGCATGAAAAGGAGAACATTCAATGCAATTAAAAATGACGGAAAAAGACGATGCGGTCATTCTGGCGGTCGAAGATGAACGCATGGATGCCCATAACAGTGGCAACCTCAAGGAAAAGATGCTGCAACTTTTTGATGAGGGCAAGTATCAACTGGTTATCGATCTGAGCGCTGTGCGCTTTATCGACTCTTCCGGACTGGGAGCCCTGGTCTCCGGTTTTAAAAATGCCAGCGCCCGCGATGGCAGTCTCAGACTCTGCTGTCTGCAGCCTCAGGTTCGGTCAATGTTTGAATTGACACGCCTTCATCGCGTTTTTGAAATCTTCGCCAGCCTCGATGAGGCCCTCGAAAGCCAGTCCTGATCAGACAACACAAAACCTATCCAAAGAAGGTTTTTATGTCCAAACGGGTTGAACTGAACATCAAGGTTCCAAACCAGACCAGTTATCTTGCTATGGTTGGTCAGATCGGAGAAAGCCTGGCCTTTTCTCTCAAGAACTACCGAGGAAACCGGCGCGAACTGGCTTATCACCTGAACCTGTGTCTTACCGAGGCGTTAACCAATGCCATCTACCATGGGAACGCCTCTGATCCGGACAAATATGTTCATATCACCATCTCTGCCTCTGATGATGACCTGATTATCAAAGTTTATGATCAGGGGCAGGGATTTGACCTTGATACCCGTCATAAACTCAAAGCGAACCCCTGTGACGAGGGGGGGCGCGGCGTTAATATTATTCTCAAATTAATGGACGATGTCAGGTGTTTGCAGGAAAAAGGCGTTAATGTCCTTGAAATGAAAAAAAGGTTACACTAGCGAAGCACCGACAACTGCAGATGATCCAGCAGTTGCAGATGGTGTTCAACCGAACTGTCATTCCCGTTCCGGAAAAATCTGGCCCCATAGCCGATAAAATGAAAAGATCCAGCCGCCGCTGCAGCTTCATCCAGCTCGGAATCTCCGACAAACAGGCACCTCCGGGGTTCCTGGCCAAGCTGCTGTGCAGCCAGTAACAGCATATCCGGTGCAGGCTTGGGATTGGCCACATCACGACTGGTAACAACGACGGAGAAAAACTCCTTCAAGGAGAAATGCTCCAGCACCGGGACAACGCTGGAACCACGATTTGTCGCTATAGCCAGCGGATAATGACCTGCCACAACCTCGAGCACTTTATGCAGATGGGGCATCGGCTTCATCAACGGAATGAAATCACGGTAATCCAGTTCGGCCGCAAATTCCAGGGCCCGGGGCACGTCTTCCGGTCGCATCAGCCCGGCAAGGACTGTCGGCGAACTGGCAGTATGGCAGAGATGGGCGGTATCCGTGTGCTCATCAGTAACCGCCGGATAGGAAAAAGCCGCCAGAATCCGATTATAATATGCCAGGTTCGCGGCATGGCTTTCAAACAGCACACCGTCACAATCATAGATAATAGCACTAACTTTTTTCATCAGGTTTCCTGCGCAACAGCAAGAACATCAAAGCCGCTCCAATAATCATCATCGGCGCTGACAGCAACTGACCCATTGTTGCTCCTCCCCAAAGAAAACCGAGGTGGGCATCAGGCACTCTAATAAATTCCACCATAAAACGGGCAGTGCCATAACCAATCAGAAAGACCGCCACCGGAACGCCTCTTTTTACCCCCAGGCGGTGGAGGCAATAGATAATCAACAACAGAACCAGTCCTTCAAGAAACGCCTCGTAAAGCTGACTTGGATGGCGTGGCTCCGGCCCGGCAACCGGGAACACGATACCCCACGGAAGATCGGTCTGCCGCCCCCACAGCTCTCCATTAATAAAGTTGCCGATCCGCCCCAGTCCCAGACCGATGGGCACTGCCGCAACAGTCAGATCCCCGAGTTGCAAAAGGGGGATGCTACGACGCAGGGCAAACCACAGCAGCATCAGAACAACACCAATCAGTCCGCCATGAAAACTCATTCCACCTTCCCAAAGGTAAAAGATTTCATGCGGGTTGTGCAGGTAGTAGCCTGGATTGTAAAATAGAACATAACCTAGGCGCCCACCAGCAATCACACCGATGACACAATAAAATAACAGGTCAGCAACACCTTCACGAGCCAGCGGATACCCCCTGAGACGGCAGATATGCACCATCATGAAGTATCCGCCGACAAAGCTCAGCAGGTACATCAACCCGTACCAGTGAACAGCAAATGGCCCTAGAGAAAAAATGACCGGATCAACCTGCCATACAAACATCGCTACCGTCTCCCGAGAAAGTCAACCGCCTCTTTCATATCTTCCGGCATTGGTACAGAAAAATCCAGAGGCTGCCCTGTGACCGGATGATAAAACTTAAGTTGCCTGGAATGCAGCATCGCTCTGGAACACTCCAGGCCAGCGACCGACTTCGGTCCACCGTAACGTGAATCCCCTATCAATGGGCATTCCAGCTCTGCCATGTGAGCGCGAATCTGGTGTGAACGACCTGTCAATATCTGAACTTCCAGCAACGCGTAATCCTGTAAAGCAGCAACCAGTGTATATCGTGTAATTGCCAGCTTACCACCTGCCGCAACGGAATGGACGCGGTTCTCGCGGCGAGATCGAGCCAATAGTGAGCGGATTTCCCCGGAAGCAGGGTCGGGTTGACCCGATACCAGAGCCAGGTACTTTTTCTCCACTGATCCGTCAAGAAACATCCGGGTCATCTTCTTATGGGCGTCCGGATGGATCGAGAACAGAATCAGCCCCGAGGTGGTACGATCAAGCCGCTGAATCATTCCAAGTGTCGGCTTCTGACGAGGGCGATAGGGATCCTTCAGATAGTGCTGGAGGGCTTCATACAGGGTCCCTTTATAGCGTGCATGGGTCGGCTGGGTTTCAATCATTGCCGGCTTATTAAGCACAATCAGATAGCGGTCCTGAAAAACAACGTCTTGTGATCTGATCCGATAAGGTTCCAGTGCCATTTGATCAATATAGAGTTCAACCTGATCGCCCGGGACCAGAGGTTGAGAACAGGTACGCTTCCGTTGACCATTGACATGAACGCCACCAATATCGATTATTTTACGAACAAGCGAGCGGGAAAGATCAGGAATAACGTCCGGTAAAAAATGATCCAGACGTTTGCCACCCCGATCGGCCTCAATCCGGAGACGATAAACCTGCCATTTTGTGTTACTTTCAACCATAAAAAACAAGTTACTCAGCTAATATTAAATCTATTGACAAGAAAGGTACTGATGGTAGTATGAAGTCAACAATAAAGCGTAATTTTCTGGGGTGCGCGGGGGCGTGTCGAGCCTTTGACCAACGCTAGAGATGACCTACCCTGTTCGTGTGGTTATGGTGAGCAAGCCGGCCCCTGAGTCGGACGCCTGAAGTAACTACCACAGGCAATGATGATAAAAAGGTCATTGACCGATACCTACCCGGCATCCTGGAAAGTCTATAAACGAAAGCCCTGAATCCTTGATTCAGGGCTTTTCCTTTTTACATCGCATCAACTCGTTCTCGTAATTCTTTGCCGGTTTTAAAAAAAGGTGTTTTACGTGATGCTATTTCAACGACCTCACCGCTTTTCGGATTTCTGGCCGCACGCGCATCGCGCTCACGAATGGAAAAGGACCCAAAACCACGTATCTCAACCCGATCACCCTGCGCCAGCGCCGAGCTGATTCCATCAAAAATGACATTAATGACCGCTTCTGATTCTTTTTTACTCAACAATTCATGCTTGTCCGAAAGCTTTTCAATCAATTCACTCTTTGTCATTATTCACCTTCCACTGAGACAAAATGCTGGTAATCTGTATCCATCCGTAGACAGCGGATAGATACAATGCAGTTTTCGAATAGGAAATTAATCAAGGACCAGACCATAGATATTGAGGGCCGATAGCGGCCTTGAATCCAAAGTCAACTCCGACGTATCGATCATTGATAACATTAAAAAAGCGCTGTAGCAGCATCTTTCTTTCCGGTGCAGGATAAAGCAGCTCAGGCCTGCCCTTCAGCCCTGCCCTTTTGGCGGCATACTCAACAGCATCATTGAAACTGCCCAATTCATCAACAAGTCCGACTGTCAAAGCCTGGCGACCGGTAAAAATACGCCCGTCTGTATAGGGCGACAATTCTTTGATCGGTATATTTCGTCCCTTGCTGACCACTTCTACAAACTGGCTGTGCACGTCGGCTATCATCTCGTTGAGCAGACGACGCTCCTCATCTGTCATGTCGCGTGTTGCCGAACCCACATCTTTGTAGGGTCCGCTCTTGATCACTTCGGTTCTGACACCGACCTTTCCCATTAATTCCTGGAAATCAGGAAAATTCATGACAACCCCGATGCTTCCGGTAATGGTGCCGGGATTGGCAAATAATCGTTCGCCAGCCATTGCCAGGTAATACCCTCCGGATGCGGCGACTGACCCGAAGGACACAACCAGAGGTTTTTTCTGGACCAGCCGCTTAAGCTCGCGGTATATCTCCTGAGATGGACCGACGCCACCACCAGGAGAGTCAACTCGCAATACGACGGCCACAACCCCATCATTATACCTGAATTCATCAATCTGCCGGACCAGCAACCGTTCGTTGGTAATGGTACCGGTCACTTCAAGTACACCGATCTGCCCGGGGGACGTTGACAGTAAGGTTCCGGCACGAAAATAACCGGCGGCAAAAAAGACCAGGATGAAAAACAGAAAAATTCCACCAATGATCAGAGACGCAAATAAAAATGGTCGCTTTTTCATAACCATCCAATAAAAAAGGGTCCAGTACAAGCTGGACCCTTTTTCCAGACACTAGCAGAAGTTTTAATCGTCTGTTTTACGTTCCATTGCACCCTGAAGCAGTGCGCCGAAGCTTGAAGTGGCTTGTTTTTGCGCACCCATAAACTCGTTTACTTCAGCTTTTTCCTTTTGTTCGTCAATATTCTTCACCGACAGGGCAATTTTGCGATCCACCGTATCAACCTGCAGGACAGCAGCTTCCAGCTCTGTTCCTACTTCGGCAAAATCCTTGGGATTATCAACTTTTTCTTTACTCAGTTCCGATACATGGATCAGGCCTTCGATTCCTTCCTCAAGCTCAACAAAGAGGCCAAAATCGGTGACTGAGGTTACCTTTCCTTTAACAATGGTGCCACGGGCATAGCGTACCGGTACTGTTTCCCACGGATCTGCTGCCAATTGTTTGATACCCAGGGAAAAACGTTCATTCTCACGGTCGATGTTGAGCACAACCGCTTTAACAAGGTCACCTTTTTTGAAGGCGTCTGAAGGATGCTTGATCCGCTTGGTCCAGGACAGATCGGAAATATGAACAAGCCCGTCGATCCCTTCGTCAACACCAACAAACACACCGAAGTCAGTGATATTCTTAACCTGACCTTCAATAATGGTACCGATGGGAAACTTTTCACCGATAACTTCCCAGGGGTTCGGTTCAATCTGCTTCAATCCCAGGGATATCCGGCGGCTTTCGGAATCAAGCGCCAGCACAACCGACTCAACCTCGTCGCCAATGTTCAGTACCTTGTTGGGATGCTTGATGCGCTTGGTCCAGCTCATTTCCGAGACATGGATCAACCCTTCCACTCCTTCTTCAAGCTCTACAAAAGCGCCGTAGTCGGTCAAACTGACCACTTTACCGACTACCTTTGACTCGATCGGATATTTATCCGCAACATTGAGCCATGGATCAGGAGCAATCTGCTTCAGTCCAAGGGAGACCCGTTCCTTGTCGCGATCAAACTTAAGAACCTTGACATTGATTTTGTCGCCGACGGCCAGGATATCGGATGGATGCTTGACACGACCCCAGGACATATCGGTGATATGCAGCAGGCCGTCAATACCACCCAGATCGATAAATGCGCCATAATCGGTGAGATTTTTGACAACCCCTTCAACAACCTGATTTTCTTCAAGGGTTTTGAGGGTTTCGCCACGCTGTGACTCACGCTCATTTTCGAGCAGTACCCGACGGGACAGAACAATATTGCCGCGGCGCTTGTTCAGTTTGATAATCTTGAAGTCGAAGGACTGGCCAATCACCTTGTCAAGATTGCGTACCGGGCGCAGGTCGACCTGAGAGCCAGGCAAAAAGGCGTTAACACCGATATCAACCGACAATCCGCCTTTTATGCGACTGACGACTCGACCCTCGACAACAGCACCTTCTTCCAGCGAGTTCCATATTTTCTGTCGATCGGCTTTTTCCTTGGAAAGGACGATTAAACCACTGTCGCTTTCGCCACCACCGAAGAGAACATCGTAAACGTCACCTACCTTGACGTTGATTTCACCATTTTCGTCAGCAAATTCACGCAAGGGAATCATCCCTTCCGATTTGTAACCGACATCAACAACGACTGAATCAGGTGTTACCTGAACAATTGTTCCCTGAACAACATCGTTGCGCTTCAGCTCGAAGCCTCCCTGCTCGTAATCTTTGAGCAGTTCTTCAAAATTCTCTTCACCTTCGAGATCCTGCATTTCATCTTCGTCAAACATATCTTTGTCTTCTACCATTGGAGATGTTACCCCCTTACGAATTTTCCGACGCCTCGCGACGGCGGACTCAATTTGAGACTGCGCAAGTTAGCACAGCATTTAAAAAAAAACAAACCAATATTTTTCAGGCAGTTATTCTTATTTTTCAGCCTTTCATTCTTTTTTCACGTTCTCTGACCTGGTACTGCATCAACTCCAGCACCTCATCGATCGTCATTTTGGTCGAATCAACAACAATCGCGTCTGTTGCCTGCTTAAGGGGCGATGTGGTGCGCTCCATGTCAGCGCGGTCACGCTCTTTAACCGCCGAAATCGTCTCTTCCAGATCGGCAGCGAAACCTTTTTCCAGCAGCTCCTGATAACGGCGACGGCCTCGCTCAGCAGCTGACGCGCTGAGAAAAAATTTTACGTCTGCCTCTGGGAATACCACCGTGCCGATATCGCGTCCCTCCAGAACGACCCCCCCCGCTTCTCCCAACTTTCGTTGCAAGCCAACCATGGCAGTCCTGACAGCGATGGAAGCGGCCACCAGTGGGGTCAAGGCACTGATCTCCGGTGTCCGAATCTGATCGGTGACATCTTTCCCCATGGCCAGAACCTTAAGACCCCTGCCTGTTGCCACCAGATCGATACTGATATGGCGACATAAATCCTCAAGTGCTGCTTCATCTCGTGGATCCAGCCCCTGTTGTGCGACCAGACAGGCCACCGCCCGATACATGGCTCCGGTATCGATATAAAGATATCCCAGATCCCGTGCAAGTCGCGTACTCAACGTGCTTTTTCCGGCTCCGGCGGGGCCGTCAATCGCGACAACCAGTTTTTTTGCTGTGTCAGCACTTTCTTGTGTTCCGGCAACCGGCATCGTCTCAATCCTGACGGGTCTGTTCGAGCAAGCTCCAGAAACCCGGGAATGAGGTCTCGGTACAAGCGGTATCATCAATAGTAACAACCGAAGAGGCCTGCAGTGACGCTACTGCCATACTCATGGCAATCCGATGGTCGCCGTAAGAACTGACGCTGCCACCTTTTAAATGACCGGTACCGGTAATGCACATACCATCGTCTAGGGGCTCTACCCGTCCGCCCAGTTTGTTCAAAGTGGTGCAGACGGCCTCAATACGGTCGGTCTCTTTAACCCGGAGCTCAGCAGCATCGGTTATTCGGGTAACACCTTCAGCGAATGTTGCCGCGACGGCGATCACAGGAAGCTCATCAATAGCCCGAGGTACCAATTCGCCGTTGATATCGATTCCGCCAAGCCGACTGCTTGTCACCAGCAGGTCCGCTACCGGTTCACCACATTGCTCGCGTTCATTAAGCAACTCAATAGTCCCACCCATCTGACGTAAAATGTCAATAATACCGCTGCGGGTCGGATTGATGCCGACATTCTTCAAAAGCAGTTCGGAATTGGGGACAATCAGCCCGGCAACGAGGAAAAAAGCGGCTGAAGAAATATCGCCGGGAACCACCAGATCACGTCCTTCCAGTGCAACCGGTCCCGTCACCCGGGCGCCCCCGGCAAAAGACTCGAGTTCCGCGCCAAAATAGCGCAACATCCGTTCGGTATGATCACGTGACAAGAGCGGTTCGTAAACCGTTGTCGTCCCTTGCGTCTGCATCCCGGCCAGAAGCACAGCTGATTTTACCTGGGCACTGGCAATAGCGGATCGATATTCAACGGGCGTCAAGGAGCCACCGACAATCGCCAACGGAGCACGACTATTGCTGTCTCGACCAAAAATCCTTGCCCTCATTTTGCCCAGCGGTTCAACGATGCGCTTCATGGGGCGCTTGCGCAGGTATTGATCACCGGTCAGTACCGAAAAAAAAGGCTGCGCAGCCAATATGCCGCTCATCAGCCGCATGGTTGTTCCGGAGTTGCCACAATCTATGATATTGTCCGGTTCCTGCAGCCCGCCCAGACCTGCGCCGTGGACATTCAGACATGTGCCTTCGTCAACCGACACACCCAGGGTGCGAAAAGCCTTCAGGGTGGCAAGACAGTCCTCTCCCTGCAACAAGCCACTGATCCGGCTCTTGCCTTTTGCTAGAGAAGCAAACATCAATGCCCGGTGAGAAATGGATTTGTCGCCGGGCACAGTGATTTCACCACGTAAGCCGTCGGCAGCGGGCAGGGTTCGTTTTTCGACCTTCTCCATATTGATTGTCCTTCGTTGGCAATAACTTTATCTGGGCGACGACCGGCAGTTACAGAATCGTGTCGCGCAGCTGCTTGGAGCGCAGAAAAAACTCAAACAGCTTTTCGCCGTCGCCGGCAGCAATATCAGCCTTGAGTTCAGCAAAAAACTGCTCAAACTGTTCCATCATTTCCAGCAGAGCATCACGATTGGTCTCGGCGATATCTCGCCACATGGTCGGGTCAGATGATGCGATACGGGTAAAATCCCGAAAGCCGCCAGCGGAGTACTCGAGGATATTCTCTTCATAATGATCGTAGGAACCAACGGCATTAACCAGCGAATAAGCGACCATATGCGGCAGGTGGCTGATCGCCGCAAGAACTCTGTCATGCTTTTCCATCGGCATCTTCACAACGGCACTACCGGCAATTGTCCACATCTGTTCAACCAGCGCAAGTGCCTGCTTGTCGGTCTTATCTGTCGGTGTCAAAATACAGCGCTTGCCCCTGTAGAGAGTGGGGAAAGCCGCTTCAGCACCACTCTGCTCGGTGCCTGCAATGGGGTGGCCGGGCACAAAATGGATTGAATCGGGCAAAAGGGGTTCAATACTGGTGATGACATCGGCCTTGACGCTGCCGCCATCGGTAATAATGGCTCCGGCCTTGAGTGCCGGCAGACATTGCTTCACAACGGCTGCCAGGGTTTTTACCGGGGTCGCCAGAAAAACCAGATCAGCATCCCGAACCGCTTCGTAGGGGTCACGCGTGTAACGATCAACAATGCCAAGCTCCAGCGCTTTTTCAAGATTGGGGCGTCCGCGTCCGCAACCGACAACCTCGCCGACCGCGCCGGCTTCTTTTAAGGCCAGGGCCAGAGATCCGCCGATCAGACCGACGCCGATGATGGCCATGCGCGGGATCAAGATATTTTCACTCATCAGCTGACCTCTGTTTGCGCAGTGCGAATACTGGCCTGAGGATAGGAACCGAGAATTTTAAGAAAGTGGCAATGAGGGCGCAGCTCGGCAATCGCCTCAGCAATCTGCTTGTCTTCACTGTGTCCCATCAGATCGAGGAAGAATACATACTCCCAGGCCTTCTGTTTCATCGGTCGACTTTCAATTTTGGTCAAGTTGATCTGCCGTTTACTGAAAGGCTCGAGCATCCGGTAGAGAATACCAGGCTCATCCTTGATACTGAACATGATCGACGTCTTGTCATCCTCGCCTTTGCCTGGAGGTTTTCTGCCAACAACCAGAAAGCGGGTAAAATTATGAGGATTGTCTTCTATTCTTGCCTTGACGACCTGAAGCCCGTACTGCACGGCAGCGGCAGAACTGGCAATAGCGGCGGCATTGTCATCTTCAGACACCATTTGTGCGGCGGCAGCCGTACTGGACACATCAATAAGCGGAACATCGGGAAGATTGGTTTCGAGCCAGTGGCGACATTGTGCCAGGGGCTGGGGATGGGAAATAATCTTGGTGATCCGATCGATTCGCCCGGACGTTGACAATAGATGATGGGATATCTCCAACATGATTTCGGCAATAATCTTCAAGTCGGAGTTG
>JAWLDI010000061.1:0-14146 GCA_041686715.1 Pelovirga sp. | reverse complement strand
TACTACCGGCAGTTCAGACTTTCTGACAGAGTTGATGCCGACGCCGGCCAGGCGGAATTGAAAAATGGAGTCCTCACCCTGCGGTTACCGAAAAGCGAAGCGGCAAAGCCAAGAAAGATTGCCGTTAAAACCCTTCACTAAAGCCGCGATTGTGAAGTGAGGCGCAGCGCCGGGGTCGTCATTGGCCCCGGTTTTTTTTACCCAAATTTCCGGCAGCACAGCAAATCTGTTGGTATAGTTGAGCAAGAAGATACGATGTCTGAGTCAGGAGGAAGAGATGATTGATCTGAATAAAACAACCCAGAAGGTCCAGGAGGCTCTTCAGGCAGCCCAGGCTCAGGCCCTGCGCTATGGCCATGCGGAAATCGATGGGGAGCACCTGCTCCTGGCCCTGTGTGAACAGCAGGACGG
This sequence comes from Pelovirga sp., assembly GCA_041686715.1. Classification (GTDB taxonomy): domain Bacteria; phylum Desulfobacterota; class Desulfuromonadia; order Desulfuromonadales; family Geopsychrobacteraceae; genus Pelovirga. The sequence goes on along the minus strand of JAWLDI010000061.1, from coordinate 13,735 downwards.
TCTGGCCCCGCGGTTACTGCAAAAGATGAATATTGCTGTTGAAGATGTCGTCAACGGCCTGCGTCAGGATGTCGAGTCACGCCCCCGGGTCAGTGGCGCCGGGGCTGACAGCGGCAAGCTCTATGCCAGCCGCCGGCTAAGTCAAATGCTGCTGCAGGCCGAAACTGAGGCCCGGCAGCTGAAAGATGACTATGTCAGTGTCGAACATATACTATTGGCCGCTACCGGTGAAGGTGAACGCACCGCCGCCGGGCGTCTGCTGAAAAAACTCCAGGTCGAACGCAATGCCCTGTTGCAGGCGTTGACCGGTATTCGCGGCAATCAGCGGGTTACCAGTCAGGATCCTGAAGCCACCTATGAGGCGCTGGACAAGTTCGGTCGCGATCTGGTCGACGAGGTCAAAAAAGGCAAGCTTGACCCGGTTATCGGACGCGACGAGGAGATCCGCCGGGTGATTCGCGTATTATCACGCAAAACCAAGAACAACCCGGTACTGATTGGAGAACCGGGGGTTGGTAAGACGGCGATTGTTGAGGGGCTTGCGCACCGGATCGTGCGCGGCGATGTTCCTGAGGGCTTGAAAGATAAAACCGTCTACTCCCTAGATATGGGGGCACTGGTTGCCGGTGCCAAATATCGGGGAGAATTTGAGGAGCGTCTCAAGGCGGTCCTCAAGGAAATCCAGGAGAGTCAGGGGCGGATCCTCCTGTTCATTGACGAACTGCATACCATTGTGGGCGCCGGTAAAAGTGAAGGATCCATGGATGCCGGTAATATGCTCAAGCCGATGCTGGCGCGGGGTGAGTTACACTGTATAGGTGCAACGACCCTCGATGAGTACCGCCAGCACCTGGAAAAGGATCCCGCTCTGGAGCGGCGTTTTCAGCCGGTCATGGTGAATCAGCCCAATGTCGAGGCTACTATCAGTATTTTGCGCGGGCTCAAGGAGCGTTATGAGCTGTATCACGGCGTACGTATCCAGGATAATGCCCTGGTGGCGGCGGCGGAGCTGAGTCATCGTTATATTGCCGACCGTTTTCTGCCTGATAAAGCGATTGATCTGGTCGACGAAGCCTGTGCCACCATCCGTACCGAAATTGATTCGATGCCGACCGAGCTGGATGTGATTACCCGGCGTTTGATGCAGCTTGAAATTGAGGAGGCTGCCCTTAAAAAAGAAAAAGATTCCGCCAGTCGTGAACGTCTCGACGTGCTGCAGCAGGAACTGGCTGAACTCAAGGAAAAAGAAAAGATTTTTTCCGCTCAGTGGCAACTGGAGAAAGGCGGCATTAAAGGTATTCAGAGCCTGCGCGAGGAGATCGAACAGGTCCGACTGGATATTGCCGCAGCGGAGCGCAACTATGACCTCAATCGGGCCGCCGAACTGAAACACGGCAAATTGCCGGAGCTGGAGAAGCGCCTGCAGCAACAGGAGGAGAAGCTTGCCGGCAGTGACCAGCAGAGCAAGATGCTGCGAGAAGAGGTCACCGAAGATGAAATCGCTGAAATTGTTGCGCGCTGGACCGGTATCCCGGTGACTCGGTTGATTGAAACCGAACGTGACAAGTTGCTGCGTCTGGACGAGATTCTCCATGAGCGGGTGATTGGCCAGAATGAAGCGGTCGAACGGGTGGCCGATGCTGTCATCCGTGCCCGTGCCGGGGTGAAGGATCCGCGGCGGCCCATCGGTTCGTTTATCTTTCTCGGTCCGACCGGGGTCGGCAAGACAGAGCTTGCGCGTACCCTGGCAGCGGCTCTGTTTGACAGCGAAGATAACATGATCCGTATTGATATGTCGGAGTACATGGAGAAGCATGCGGTCAGTCGTTTGCTCGGCGCACCTCCCGGATATGTCGGTTATGAGGAAGGCGGGCAGCTCACTGAAGCGGTACGTCGCAAACCCTATGCTGTGGTGTTGTTCGATGAGATTGAAAAAGCCCATCCCGATGTTTTTAATGTACTGCTGCAGATTCTTGATGACGGTCGCGCAACCGATTCCAAAGGACGCACGGTCAGTTTCAAGAACACCGTGATTATTATGACATCGAATATTGCTTCACACTTTCTCCTTGAAGGAATCAAAAACGGCGAGATTTCCGAGGAGGTTCAGGATCAGGTGGAACAGGAGTTGCGGCGCAGTTTTCGTCCCGAATTTCTCAATCGGATCGATGACACCATTATTTTTAAACCACTGCTTCTGGAGGAAATCAGGCAGATCGTCTATCTGCTGGTGGATGACCTGCGCGAGCGTCTGCAGGATCAGCGTCTTGTCCTGGAGCTGACGGAGGCCGCCGCCAATCATATTGCTGCCAGTGGTTATGACCCGGTCTATGGTGCCCGCCCTCTGAAGCGTTATATCCAGCATCAGCTTGAAACCAGAATCGGTCGCGCCCTGATCAAGGGAGATATGGCCGAAGGTGGGCACATCCTTGTTGATCTGCGAGATGGGGAGCTGGTCGTGAAGTTGCAGCCGATACAATAAAAAATGACGTCAGGCAACGGAAAAAACTTGTCAAATAAAGATATACGGATATAATGATACCAAATAGGTAATAATTATTCATAAAAACGTCAAGGAGGGCACCATGCGTATCGATATACTCTGTAAACCGGATAAACCGGAAAGTTGCCAGGGAACCGTGGATAATGTGCGTCAGGCCCTTGAAAAGCTCGGGGTCAAGGCGGAGGTTCACCAGTACAGTGATTCACGTAAAATGATTGATAACCGGATCTACGTGGTTCCGGCGCTGATGATCGATGACCAGGTCCGCATCGCCGGACGGGTGCCGAACGTTGAGGAGATCGTCAATTTTATTACTGAGCGACCACGTTATCGCAAGGAGACTGCTGAAGTGGCATAACCTCCGCAACGCACCGATTGAGATCAAAAGGCTCCTGCAGGTTCTCCTCAGGAGCCTTTACTTTTTCGGGCGTTCGCGCTACCGTGACTCCTCTTTATGAAGGAGTGTTCAGCATGCCCAAAGTGCTTCTTGTCGATGATGTTGATCTGTTCCTGGAACTGGAACGTTCGTACCTTGAGGGCTGTGGTTACGACCTGTTGACGGCCTCCTCCGGCGAGGAGGCACTGAACCGTCTCGACCGGGCGGCGCCCGATATCATCCTGCTGGACTTTTATATGCCCGGTATCAATGGTGACGATGTCTGTCGTACCATTCGGCGTCATCCCCACTGGCACAAGCTGCCGGTGCTCATGGTGACTGCCGCCGGTAAAACCGAAGAAGTACAGAAATGTCTCGACGCCGGATGTGACGATTACATTACCAAGCCGGTTAACAAGCTGGAATTGCGTGAAAAGGTCGCCCGACTCCTCGGCAGGGTGACGCGCCGGACCGCTGATCGCGTCGCCGTTGACATGCCGGTTCAGCTCAGTGACGGCGTCAGGGAGCATCAGGCGCGTACGGAAGATCTGTCGGTGACCGGTGCGCGCATCTGTTCTTCGGTGGAACTGGAGGAAAATTCCACCATCAAGATATCATTCGCGTTGCCGGAAGGTGAAGCGATCTCTCTTTACGGTCGGGTGAAGCGCACCGCCGAGCGGACGGATGAAAAAAAAGGGGTTTATTTTCTTTATCCCGATCAGCAGAGCAAACAGGCCCTGGATCGGCTGGTGCGGTTCAAGAAGATCGAGACCCTGCGCAAAGAAGGTATTGATGCCAGCCTGTGCCAGCGTCTTCAGGCACTGGAAGATGAATGTTCACGCCTGCGGCGCGAACAGAATCAGGCCATGCAGCGCATTGGCGAGCTGGAGCATGAAAACCTCGATTTTGCCAATCAGTTGGTCAAGGTTGAGGAAGTTAATAACAACCTCACCAATCTTTATCTGGCGTCATCGCGTCTTCATTCGACCCTCGACCGGGATGAAACCCTTGATATTATTAAAGAAGTCGTTATCAACTTTGTCGGCGCGGAAAAATTTGCGGTTCTGCTGTACAGCAAGGCTACCAATGAGCTGAGGTTTGAAACCGGCGAAGGTTTTGAAGACAGGCAACAAGTTCCGGTCATCAAAGCCAATGAGGGGGTGTTTGGCGAGGTGATAGCAACGGGAGAAAACTACTTCAGCAACGGCCCGGTCACCAACGGATCCGATGATCTGCTCGCCCCCATCGTCGCCATTCCGCTGAAAACCCAGCAGCATCTGATCGGGGTGCTGGCGGTCTACCGCCTGTTTATTCAAAAAGAGCAGCTCGAATCTATCGATTACCAGCTGTTTTCCATGCTTGGCGAACATGCCGCCACGGCCCTTTTTTCATCATCCCTCTACGCCAAATCCGAGCGCAAGCGTCAGACCTATGAAGGATTTGTTGATCTGCTGATCAAGTAGCCGGCAGCAACAGCCCCTGTTCCACCACCAGCAGTGCCAGCTCTTCAGCGTCCGCTGCTTCGAGCTGGTCCAGCAGGGTTTTACCGTTCTGCCTGGCCCTCGCCAGTTGCAGCATTTGGGCCAGCGAGTCATCCAGGGCTTCAATGACCATTTCTCCGGCCACCCGCAACAGCAACCGCTGTCCCGGTGCCTGCTGCAGTCGTTGCGCCAGTCTGGTCAGCGATTCGCCTCCCGAAGTTTCCAGCTCAAGCGGATCGTAATGAAAAAAATGCAGAAAGGCCGCAGGATGAAGTTGCCAGTCAGTGTTAACAAATTCGTCCAGGGTGATGGGCTGTGCTGCCGGGCAGCAGTCGTCACCGAGCAGTATTTCCGCGCACAGGTAGTGAAAATAGAGCAGATCTTCAACCAGGGGGATAAGCTGGTAATGCTTGTGACGGCGGCACTGCTCACGGCAGAAATCGCGCTGCCAGGGGAGGATTTTATCCGGGGTCCGGTTTTCAACGTCGACAAACTGCGCCTTCGACCATTTTTTTTCAGCCATCAGCCAGTCACCAAACTGCTGTAACAACGTGGCCGGGGAAGAATGATAGAGATCGCAGAGCAGCAGGAAGAAGCCGACGGCCCGGCCCCGGTTGTAAAATAGATCGGTAGCAGCGGCAAGCAGTTGACTCTGTTCAATCTGTTCGGGTGGGTAGCTGGTGGCTGCTGCAATCAGGTAGGGAGGCGTGTTCCCGGCACAAAGGCCGAATTCGTCACGGCGTCGATGCAGTTCGGTTCCCGGTAGAACCGCCAGAGGGAAAATGTCAACCTGGTTGGGCTGCTGTTCCAGGGCGAAGTCAAGACTGCGCCGGAAGCCCTGATGGTTGTCGCCGGGAAGACCATAAATCAGATCGAGCCCAAAAACGATGCCGGCATGGTTAAGCTGTTGCAACACCTCGCGCACCTGTTGGGGGTTGATATGGCGCTGCAGGGGCTTGAGGATGTCCGGGCGGGCCGACTGCAGACCGATCTGCAGCGAACAGGAAAGCTGTGACAGCAGTTCGATAGTGTGGTTATCAAGAAGATCCGCCTTGGCTTCGATGTGATAGTGGATATCCGGGGCGGTATCGATCAGCAAGTGCAGCAACTGATGGCCGCGTCTGGCCGGGGCATTGAAGGTCGAGTCAAGAATCCAGATTTGCGCGACGCCGGCCTGGACAAAAAATTCAAGTTCCTGGTGCAGGCGCTCAAGGGGAAAGGGGCGAACGCCTTGATGCCCCTTGGCGTCATAGCAGAAAGAGCAGTTGAAGTGACAGCCTCGGGCGACTTCCCAGAGTACCCCGCATCCCGGTTCGAGGGGAAGAACGCCGGTCAGCCACGGCGATGGCAGCACAGACAGGTCGGGACAGGTCGCCGGCGGGGTTGTTTCCGGCACAGCGGCGGCGCTGACAAATCCCTCTATTCCCGACATCAGTCGCCCTTGAATCAACGAGTTCAACAGGGTTGCGAAGGCTATCTCTCCTTCTCCCCGGATAACACCGTCAAGCTGTCCTGTGCGGATAACATCCTGACAGTCTCCGGCCGTTTCCGGCCCGCCACCGATGAGCAAGAGTTGTGGCTGTAACGAACGCAATCGGCGCGCCACTGCGAGCAGGAAGGAGCGATTCCACAGGCTGAGGGAAAAACCGATCAGCTGCGGCTGGTACGCCAGTAGCTGCTGACAGACCAGGTCGGGCTCCATGTCGGGATAAAGATCGATGATTTCCGTCTGTCGCCGGAGTTCGGCAGGGAGAGCGGCACACAGGCAAGCTGCGGCCAGCGGGACGGCCTGGGCCGATCGGCGTACATGCTGGGTAACGATCAGGGTGCGCATCTGCAGCGATTGTCCTTGGAATGGGTGGTGCGGTCTGGTGAATCAGTTTTTAAACCGGGCTTTGATCCGGGGTTTTCCCTCATGCACTTCAACACTGAATTCGACCGGTTTATCACCATAGCGAGTGCGGATCTTTTCGCGCTGCTCATTGAGAAAAGAGGCGATTTTTCCCGGATCCGGTCCTTCGCCGGACAAACCGCAGTTCTTTCTTGCCTCACGCATCTGCTCATGGAGCTGCTTCGCTTCATGGGCCTGCGGCACTGCTGTTCTATCTGTCGATGACGGTTTGCGTTGCATCTTGGCAGTGTGGCGATGATATTTGCCCTCATCCATCAGGCGCAGAATGCGATCCCAGTACTGACAGTAGGACATAAAGCGCGAGGCAATGCCCTGGTAGCGGAACTGCAGATCGGTCCAGACAATGTGGCGGTTGACAAAGTGACGGATTCTGCGGGACAGATTTTTGCGGTCGGTGGTGGGTTCACGGCGGTCAATGCCGGCAAAGTATTGCTCATAGCGTATTTCCAGCTCTTTGAGCAACTGCTGCATATCGTCCAGCTCGTGTGAGATCTTCCGACGGTCATCCATGGTGTTTCCCTCCCCGGAGCAAGACTATACGTCAGAAAACACCAGGTTGTAAATAAACCGGCTATCTTTTATGGCTGACAGCCGGGAAGTTGCTTGACTTGTGGTAAATCCTTTCGGGATAATCTTACGTTTATAATAAACACATATACCAAGGGGGTATTTATGAGTCATGGTCTGGTAGCAGTTGTTCTGGCCGCCGGCAAGGGAACACGGATGCGTTCGGCCCGGCCCAAGGTGTTGCATTCTTTATGTGGACGACCGATGCTCCATTATCCGCTGGAATCGGCCCGACGCGCAGGATTCGACCAGCTTAAGGTGGTAGTCGGACATGGTGCCGATCAGGTGAAAGAAGCGTTTGCCGATCAGCCGATCGACTGGGTTGTGCAGACTGATCAGCTTGGTACCGGCCACGCGTTGATGTGTGCTGCCGACACACTGCGGGGTTATTCCGGGCCGCTGTTGCTGCTGTGTGGTGACGTCCCCCTGATGAAGCCCGAAACCGTGCAGAAGCTCTACGCGTATCATCAGCACGAGGAGGCGGCCGTGACGGTACTCAGTGCCCGCATGGCTGATCCTTATGGTTACGGCAGGATCATCCGTGACAGTGAGCAGATCCTGGGCATTGTTGAAGAAAGGGACGCCGACGAAGACCAACGTCTGGTAACGGAAATCAACTCAGGCACCTACCTGTTTGACAGCGCTTTTGTGCTGTCCGCGCTGCAGGGCTTGAACAAAAACAACGCCCAGGGGGAGTATTATCTTACCGATGTTGTTGCTGCCGCGGTAGCGCAGGGACGGCAGACGCGCGCCCTGTGTGTTGACGATCCGACCGAAGTTATGGGGATCAATGACCGGCGTCAGCTGGCCGAGGCCGAAGTGCTGATGCGCTGGAAGATCAATGCGGATCTGATGTATGCCGGGGTGACCATGATTGATCCGACCACTGTCTATATCGATGAAGGGGTTGAGCTTGGCAACGATACTCTGATCCATCCCAATGTCCATCTTCACGGTAAAACCTCCATCGGCAGCAATTGCATTATCGAGCCTGGTGTCGTGGTCACCGATTCGCGCATTGCGGCGGGTACGCATCTTAAAGCCGGGTCAGTCATTGACGCATCAGATATTGGGCCTGACAGTACCATCGGTCCGATGGCGCACCTGCGTCCGGGCAGCTCTTTGAGCGGGCGCAATAAGATCGGTAATTTTGTTGAAATGAAAAAGTCCATTCTGGGTGAAGGCTCCCAGGCCAGTCATCTGACCTATATTGGTGATGCCGAGGTCGGTCGTAATGTTAATTTCGGCTGCGGCACCATCACCTGCAACTACGATGGTGTCAGCAAACACCAAACCACCATTGAAGACGATGTGTTCATCGGCAGTGATACCCAGTTTGTGGCACCGGTCCATATTGGTCGTAACAGTCTGATTGCGGCCGGTTCGACCATTACCAAGGATGTCCCGGCCGATGCGCTGGCGTTGTCACGTGTCGATCAGAAAAATATTGAGGGCTGGCGGCTGCGCAAGCAGAAAAAATCCTGAGGCGAGAGGAAAAATTATGTGTGGAATAGTTGGCTATATCGGTTCACAGCAGGCGTCTCCCATCATTTTCGACGGACTTCGGCGGCTCGAATACCGTGGCTATGATTCAGCCGGGATCTGCACCCTGGAGAACGGAAAGGCGCAGATCCGTCGTGCTGAGGGCAAACTGCTCAACCTGGAAAATATTCTCCGTGACAACCCGGCGCATGGCACCCGCGGGATCGGCCATACCCGCTGGGCGACCCACGGCCGCCCTTCTGAAATCAATGCCCATCCCCATCGAGCGGGAAACATCGTGCTGGTCCATAACGGCATCATTGAGAATTACATCAGTCTGAAAGGACGGTTGCAGGGGCTGGGGCACCAGTTCAGCTCGGAAACCGATACCGAAATCATCGCTCACCTGGTCGAGGCGCACTATCGCTCCAGTGGTGACTTTGAACAGGCCGTGCGGCAGGCTCTGGGCGAAGTCAAGGGGGCCTACGCGGTGGCGATTCTCTGTATCGATGAGCCTGACAAGCTGATTGCTGCTAAACTTGGTTCGCCGCTGGTGGTCGGACAGGGGGACGGTGAGTATTTTGTCGCTTCCGATATTCCGGCGATGCTGTCGCATACCCGTGAAATGATCTTTCTGGAAGATGGAGAAATCGCCATTTTTACTCCCCGGTCAATGTCTTTTACCGATCTTGAGGGTAATGTGCGCACCAAACAGAGTAAAACCATCACCTGGAGCCCGACCATGGCCGAGAAGGGTGGTTATCGACATTTCATGCTCAAGGAGATTTACGAACAGCCGCGCGCCCTGGGCGACACCATTGCCGGCCGCGCACTGGTCGAAGAAGGGGATATTTACCTTGAGGATCTCGGTCTCGATGAGGCTCAGCTGGCCGGACTGGAAAAAATCTTTATTATCGCCTGCGGCACCTCCTGGCATGCCGGTCTGGTCGGTAAATTTTATCTCGAAAAGATCGCCCGGATCCCGGTAGAAATCGATATCGCCAGTGAGTTCCGTTATCGCGATCCGATCATTCCCACCAACAGTCTGACCATCCTCATCAGTCAGAGCGGCGAGACGGCTGATACCCTGGCGGCCTTGCGTGAAGCTCACGGCAAAGGTGGGAAAACCCTGTGTATCTGCAACGTCGTTGATTCCTCCATTGCCCGGGAGAGTGACGGAGTCATCTACACGCACGCCGGACCGGAAATCGGCGTCGCTTCAACCAAGGCTTTTACCACCCAGCTGGTCGCTCTGTATCTGCTGGCACTCAAACTGGGCCGGATCCGTCAAACCCTGACAGCTGCCGATTGTCAGGCAAAGCTGGCGGGGCTGCTGGCGTTGCCGCGTAAACTCGAAGAGACTCTGGAACTTGATGCAGAAATCGAAGAATTGGCACGTGAATTTGTAGCTGCCCGGGATTTTCTTTATCTGGGGCGCGGCAACCTCTATCCCATCGCCCTGGAAGGAGCTCTTAAGCTCAAGGAAATTTCCTATATCCATGCCGAAGGCTACCCTGCCGGAGAAATGAAGCATGGGCCCATCGCCCTGATTGATGAAGACCTGCCGGTCGTGGTGCTGGTGCCGCGTAATTCCACCTATGAGAAGGTTGTTTCCAATATGGAGGAAGTCTGTGCGCGTGGTGGTCAGGTTATTGCCGTGGTCAGCGGTGATGGTAACGAGTTAGCTGACAAGGTTGCCGCCCTGATTTCGGTGCCGAAAGTGGACGAGGATCTGTTGCCCATTATTACGTCTGTGCCGATGCAGCTGCTGGCCTATTATGTGGCCGTACTCAAAGGCACCGATGTCGACCAGCCAAGGAATCTGGCAAAATCCGTTACAGTAGAATAAAAGAGGTCGTTTTGTCTTTTCCACTTTCCCCCCAGTTGCGATCGCTCATCCAGCTGCTGCTCGACCGCCTCAAGGTCAGCGATAACACCTTTCTGATCATCCTGGCGGTGATTATCGGTATGCTCGGTGGCCTCGGCAACTATCTGTTTCGTATGACCATCGAGCTGGTGCACTGGCTGATTGTCGAACAGACCTTCGATCTCTTCAATATTTCCGTGGACGAATGGTCACTGCAGCGGGTACTGGTGATGTTCATGCCGGCCATTGGCGGTCTGCTGCTGATTCCCTTGTGGGTTTTTTTTTCCAAAGACCTCAAAGGGGGATTTTCAGCCTTTCTTGTCAAGGTCAACCTGCAGGGGGCCAAGCTGCCCTTGCGCCCCCTGTTTACCAAGGGGCTGGCCTCGGCCATTACCATCGGCACCGGCGGCAGTGCCGGACAGGAAGGACCGATTGCCGTCATCGGCGGTACCATCGGCAGCCAGTTCGGCAAATCCTTCCGGATGAGCAGTGACCGGATCAAGGTGCTGGTAGCCTGTGGTGCCGCTGCCGGTGTGGCGGCAACCTTCAACGCGCCGATTGCCGGCGTTTTTTTTGCCACTGAAATCGTTCTGCTGTCCTCTTACGGACTGTCCAGTTTTACCTCCATCGTCATTGCCAGCGGCATGGCAACGGTGGTCTCCCGAGCCCTGCTGGGAGATATTTCGGAGATTATCGCTCCGCCTTATGTCATGGAAAGTTTCTGGGAGATTGGTTTCTACGTGCTGCTGGGGATCCTGATCGGGGGACTGGCGGCAGCGTTTATCGATCTGCATTTCCGGATCAAGGATCGCATTGAAGCGATCAAGGTGTCGCGCCTGATCAAGCCGTTTCTCGGAGGTCTTGCTGTCGGTGTTATTGGTATCGGCATGCCCCAGGTCTTTGGCAACGGTTATGAGTTTATCAGTGAGGTCCTCATTGGTCAGCACAGCTGGTATCTGCTCGGCCTGCTGGTGATCGCCAAGATGATTGCCACTTCTATTACCCTGGGGTCAGGAATGCCGGGCGGGCTGTTTGCCCCCTGTCTTTTTCTCGGCGCCGTTTTTGGCGGGGCTTACGGACAGGTGCTGGAAATCATTGCCCCGGGGATGGGGATGTCCCCCGGTGCCTATGCGCTGGTCGGGATGGGAGCTTTTCTGGCCGCAGCAACCCACGCACCGATGACGGCGATCTTCATGCTGTTTGAAATTACCGACAGCTACGAAGTTATCGTACCGATCATGCTGACCTGCGTTATCGGCACGTCCATTGCCCGGCGGTTCAAAAAGGACAGTCTCGAAACCTTTGACCTCAGCCGCTCCGGTATCGATCTGGAAGCAGGTAAAGAGCGCAATATCATGAAAGCGATCGAGGTCAGCGAGGTCATGCGCTATCCTGTCGAGACGATTCCGGAAGGGATGAGTCTGGGCCAGTTTGCCCGTTTTGTAGAACAGACGTCCCATAGTAACTTTCCCCTGGTTGATGAAAAAGGGGAATTGACCGGGATTATTTCCGTACAGGACTTCATGGGAGTGGTGTTCGAAAAGGAACTGATGGACCTGGTGGTGGTCAAGGAACTGGCGACTACGGATGTTATTACCGTTCATGCTGATGAAAGTCTGGATGAAGCAATGCGCAAGATCGGCTACCGTAATATTGATCAGTTGCCGGTGGTGGACCGTAAAACCCACCGCAAGATATACGGCATTGTTTCCCGTCGTGACATGATATCAGCCTACAATCGGGCCCTGATGAATCGTAACCTGGGAGAAGACACGGAATGACCAGCGAACTGCTCGATGCCCTCAATGAGCCGCAACGCCAGGCGGTTCTCTATGAAGGAGACGCCTTGCTTCTGCTCGCCGGGGCCGGTTCGGGCAAGACCCGCGCTCTGACCCATCGCGTTGCCCACCTGGTGCGCCGTGGCAACGTGCCGCCGTGGCGGATCATGGCGGTGACCTTTACCAACAAGGCCGCTGCGGAAATGCGCGAGCGCCTTGAACAGCTGCTCGGGCGTCAGGACCTTCCCTGGGTGGCAACTTTTCATGCCAGTTGTGTGCGGATTCTGCGCCAGGAGATTGAGCATTTAGGTTTCGGGCGCGATTTTACCATCTACGATGATCAGGATCAGCTGCGGCTGCTGCGCGATCTGCTCAAAGAACGGAAGATTCCCGAAAAGGAGCTCAAGCCACGGACCCTGGCGACATTTATCGACAAGGCAAAAAACCGTGGCTTGACCCCACAGGCCTGTGCTCGGGAGCAATGTGATGATCCGCGCCTGATCGAACTTTATCGTCTTTACCAGCAGCGTCTGAAGCGGGGCAACGCCCTTGATTTCGGCGATCTGCTGCTGTTGACGGTCCAGTTGTTCGAAACCGTTGATGAGGTTCGAAAGCGTTGGCAGGAGCGCTTTACCCACCTGCTCATTGATGAATTTCAGGACACCAACCGGGTTCAGTACCGACTTATGCAGCTGCTGAGCGGCCCGGGGACACACTTGTGTGTCGTTGGTGATGACGATCAGTCGATCTATCGCTGGCGTGGCGCTGAAGTATCCAACATCCTCGGTTTTGATCGGGATTACGTCTCGACCTGCATTATCCGCCTGGAGCAGAACTACCGTTCAACCCGGACGATTCTTGATGCGGCTACAGCGGTGGTGGAAAAGAACAGTGACCGCCGCGACAAAAAGCTCTGGACCGATAACCCGCCAGGACAGCCGATTCATCTGGAAACCTCCGCCGATGATCTCGACGAAGCGCGTTTTGTCGCCAGTGAGATCGGACATCTGCAGCGTGAAGGGCTGGCATTACGCGATATCGCCGTATTTTACCGCACCAATGCACAGTCGCGGGTTCTTGAGGAGGCCTTGCGTGGTCAACGCCTTCCCTATGCCATGTTTGGCGGGGTCAAATTCTATGCCCGCCAGGAAGTCAAAGACGCCCTGTGCTATCTGCGGGCGCTGGTCAATCCGGCAGACAGCATGGCGGCGCGGCGGATTATCAATACCCCGGCACGGGGGATCGGCGCTGCCACCATCGACAAAATAACTCAACATGAAGCGCAAGCCGGCGGATTTATGCCCGCCTGCCGGATGGCCCTGGAGACTGGTCTGCTCGGCAGTGCACCGGCGCGCCGCGTCAGGGCCTTTATCGAACTGATGGATGATTTCGGCCGGCGACTGAAGCGTCTTTCCTATCCCCGTCTGATGGCAGACATTCTGCACGACACCGGCTATCTCCCTGCTTTGCAGGAGGAGGCGCAGCAGGCATTAACCGCCGACAGTCGTGAAGAGGCCAAAGGGCGGCTGGCAAATCTGGAACAATTGCTGGCGGGCATGGAAGAGCATGCCTCCAGCGATGGCGGATTGCAGGACTACCTGGAACAGGTCGCCCTGATGACGGATCTCGATCAGCACGATCCTTCCGTAGAACGCATCACCCTGATGACCCTGCACTCGGCCAAGGGGCTGGAGTACCCGACGGTTTTCATCACCGGCATGGAAGAAGGGTTGTTTCCCCATTCCCGTTCCGGCACCGGCAGCGAGGAC
>JAWLDI010000060.1:0-14211 GCA_041686715.1 Pelovirga sp. | reverse complement strand
TCAGGATCACCATTTTCCGTAGACGGTTGTACGCGCACCAGCTGCCATCCCTTCGCTTCCATACAAACCCGATAGAGACGGCTCAGCTCTTCCTGATAACGGATGTGCGCAAAATGGTCATTAAAGAACAGATCCGAACCATAATACCTTCCATGATAGTTGAAAGGGCGATAAAAAGGAAAGGGGGAATCATGGTAGTAAAAATAAGGAAAACGTGCTTCTCGCTGGGCTAACTGACGGCATTCCTGTTGTGCCTGCTGAAGCTCTCGGTCGCTGTGTGCCTCGGTATGCTCCCAGACCAGCGTTCCACGAGCAGCACAACCAGCAAGGAACAGGACAAACACAAAGATCATGACTCTCATCGGCACCTCCGGCAACAGTTGCTTTTATCAATTATACCCCAGTTATCGGCTTTAGAGCAAAATCATCAACATGGTTTGGTGCGGAAGTTTTTTTTGCCGTTAATGCGAAAACTGGCTGGTATTAACAGGGGGAAATTTGGCGCTTGATTCTTTCCTGCCTGCAGTTGTAATGTGTGTGTATACACTATGTGGAAATGAAAGGAGTTACTGATGCCGGTAGTCACCGTTCGGACAGTTGAAGGGATCAGCGCAGAGAAGAAAGAAGAGCTGATGGATCGTATCACACTTGCTCTTAAAGAAGTTCTGGGCAAAAATCCTGAGGCCACGCATGTTGTTATTGAGGAGATTCCACCGGAAAACTGGGGTATCCGTGGTAAAACCGTAGCGGCAATCCGCTCCGGTAAATAGGGCCACGAACGCAATAAAAAACGGTCACCTGCAAAGAGTGGCCGTTTTTTTGTGCAACACCCTCTGGTACGTGTTTATAACTGACTATTTTTACTTGGTAAATTGTTAAACAGGGCGCTGACGACCCTGATAGCTTCAGGCGAGATGACCTGGTAATACACTTCGACCCCCTCACGACGACCAACGATAATATTTTTGTTTTTCAGCAATGCCAGATGTTGTGAAACCGTTGCCTGCGGCAAACTTAAACACTCCCAGATTTTTTTTACGTTGCATGCCTGGGATATGAGTCCGGCGACAATCTTCAATCGGATGGGGTGCCCGAGAACCTTAAGGATTTCGGATTCACGGTCATAATCGATATCGGTTTCAAAGGGTGGTTTCGAGGTTGTTTCTGCCATGATGTTTTCTCCCAAAGTATCTTGATATATAAATATATATTAGTTGACAACTTTGCTAAAGGTCAATAATTGAATAGTGATAATTATCACCAGCGCCCGCCAACCACTTTAAACGGATGTTGACGATGCAGAAACACTCCAGGATCTATGTTGTCGGTCACCGGAATCCGGATACTGATTCCATTTGCAGCGCCCTGGCCTATGCTGAATTACGCCGTCAGCAAGGTCTTGGTAATGTCAGAGCTGCCCGTGCTGGAAATATCAATCAACAAACCCAGTTTGTGCTCGACGAGCTTGCTGTTGCAGTACCGGAGCTGCTCTCCGATGTCCATCCACGTATCAGGGATGTAGTAACTGAAACACCGGTTACCATTCATCAGGATGAGCCGATGTCACGTGCCATCGAGCTTTACCATCAGCACCATATTCGCATGTTGCCGGTTGTGGATGACGACCACAGGGCACGAGGTCTGTTGCTGCTGAAGCGCGCCACCGAGTTCTTTCTGGTGCCGACAGATGCTGTCAAGATGCGCCGGATAAAAGCATCATTGAATTCTATCCAGCGTTGTTTGAATGCGGTTGATATGCATCTTGTTGACCCGGCAACTGTTGCTGATCTGAACCTCTATGTGGGGGCCAGACGTGAGGCCAGTTTTGACTGCTGGATCAGGGAAATGGATCTGTCGCGGGCGGTGCTGATTACCGGTGATCGCCCCGGAATCCAGCGTCGCGCCGTCGAGGCCGGAGTCCGACTGCTGATAGTTACCGGTGGAGGACAAGTCGATGATGATGTCCTGCGTTTGGCAAAAAGCAGGCAGGTATCAATACTGATCAGCGATTACGATACGGCCAATTCGGTGTGGCTGACGCGGATGGCAACCCCGGTTGGAGCCCTTGCTGATTCGGACTTTGTTACCGTCCGTTCGGATGATCTGCTTGATGACTTGCGGGTCAAACTGATGCATGGCAAGGAATCAGGTGCTGTTGTCTGTTCCAGTGATATGCTGGTCAAGGGGGTAGCGACTAAAAGTCACCTGATCAAAAGTTCGCCGGTGAAGCTGATCCTGGTAGATCACAACGAATTGACCCAGGCTGTGCCGGGGGCGGATAAGGTCGAGATCATGGAAGTAATTGATCATCATCGCCTCGGTAACTTTCATACCGATCAGCCCATCCGTTTTATCAATCAACCTCTAGGCAGCACCTGTTCCCTGGTGGCGACTCTTTTTCAGCAGTCCGGGTTGACTCCAGACGCCACTGTTGCCGGCCTGCTCCTGGCCGGATTGCTGTCTGATACGTTGATTTTAAAATCGCCGACTACCACTGATGTTGATCGCCAGCTGGTTCCCTGGCTTGAAGAATTGTCCGGGCTGTCAGCCGCTGATTTCGGTGCCAGGCTTTTTTCCGCCGGCAGTTTGATGGCCGGCGGCGTGTCGGCAAGAGACCTGATATTTACTGATTTTAAAGAATATACAGTCGGTTCACATGTTTTGGGTCTGGGACAGGTTGAGGTTGTTAATTTCCATACCTTTTATGCCAGACAGCAGGAATTGGCCACTGAATTAGCGACGATCCGGGCCGAAAAGGGGTATGAATTGGCCGCATTGCTGATAACAGATATTGTCATGGAGAGCAGCTTTCTCCTCACTGCTGGTTCTAATGAATTACCCTATGTGATCGGGTATCCTCAACAAGCGGATAACTTGTACCGACTCAAAGGGGTGATGTCGAGGAAAAAACAACTGGTTCCACATCTGTTGAAGGTTTTTAAGGGATTGTAACCAGTAGATCTGCTCCCCGCCCTGGACGACGGGGTTTTAAGGAACAGGGGATAAAAAAATGCCCCGCGCCAGGAGGGAAAAACGCGAGGCAAAGTTGTTTGTTGAGTTACATTATAGCTATCAAATGATTAATGTCAACTAAAAAAATAAAAATAATGAAAGAAGAACAAAGAAAGAAAGGAGTCCCAGTGCTTCGACACCATTCCATGGTTTGCACTGCAGCCCCCCGTCTGCTAGACTCCGTAATCAAAAAAAATGTAAAAACAGGCGGTTAAGGGATGACATTAGCAGATTCATCATCGGTGGCTGTTGACGGGGCTGCGCTTCGCCGCATTCGTGAGCAGAAACGTCTGACGCAATTTTATGTGTCGAAAGTTGTCGGCGTTACGACCGATACCGTGTCACGCTGGGAAAACAACCGCTATCCTACCATCAGACGTGAAAATGCCGTTAACCTGGCTGATGCGCTGGAAGTAGATCTCGAAGAAATTCTCAGGCAGGATAAAGAAGATCAGACATTGCCGGGTAACGTAGAACAGGGTCCTTTACGAAAATGGTGGCCTGTTGTTCTCCTGATACTTACTGTCCCGTTGTTCATCTGGCTGTTGTTATTTTATCACAAGGCAGCTGTTGATCCCCAGTTACAAGCTCAGAGAATGCTACCAGCCCACGTTGCTCCGGGACACGAACTGCTGGTACAGGTAACTATTACATCCGAAACGCCTCTTAAGGGTGTGATTTTAAAAGAGGAGTTTCCGTCGGAATGGGAATTTATCTCCTCTGAGCCTGAAGTAGCCAGTGTGGATCAGGAGTCTGGTGTTGCCCGATGGATTTTCAGAAATCCGACGGTGCCATTGTACCTCTATTATCGCCTGGCCGTACCCCGGGAAATTGATCTTGATAATGACATCAGGATTACTGGTGAGCTTATTGCCAATCCTGATGGACAGCAGGCGGTCATGCCGGTTGTTGCGTCAGAACAAACCACGATCAGACCTTTTCATTGGGCTGACACCAACCGCGATTATATGATCGACGATATGGAGATTCTGATTTTCTCGGAACTGACGGAAAACACATCAGAGCTGGATAATGAATGGTTTGTTGTTGAGCAGATCTGGCATGCCGGTGCCTATCGCTGGGATGAAAAAAACTTTCGCTTTGTACCCCAATCCACTGACAAGAAAGTCATCACGCCAGGTCCCGGCAATAATTGAATTTGACTTTACCGGGGCGGCTTTTTAGAATGCCGCATTTTAATATTACTTCCTTCCGTTCAAACTGTTAACACAGGTTGGGTTGCGGAAAGTCAAGAAGGCTATGGATACAGTTATTGCTTTAATAAAAGATGAAATGCAGGCTGTTGAAACGCAATTCAACAAGCATCTTGCCTCTGATGTAAAATTAATCAGTCAGGTTGGACAGTATGTCTTGTCCAGCGGCGGCAAACGACTCCGACCGATGTTGCTCCTCCTGAGTGCTCGTCTGTGCGGGTATGATGGTGATAAACATATCGATCTTGCCGGTGTGGTTGAATTTATCCATACCGCCACCCTGCTGCACGATGATGTTGTTGACAGTGCCAGTTTGCGCCGTGGAAATCGCTCGGCCAATTCAGTATGGGGGAATCAGGCATCGGTTCTGGTCGGTGATTTTCTGTTTGCAAAATCTTTTTCCGTTATGGTGGGGTCCGACAGTTTACGAATACTGAAGCTGCTGGCTGACACAACAACGCAGTTGGCAGAGGGGGAAATCCTGCAGTTGATTAATACCTGTGACCTTGATGTTGATGAAAAACGTTATCTTCAGGTTGTTCGCGACAAAACTGCTATTTTAATAGCTGCGGCCTGCCAGGCCGGTGCGGTTCTCGCCGGAGTTGATGCGGAGAAAGAACAGGCTTTACGTGAGTTCGGGCTGGAAATCGGAACAGCTTTCCAACTGATGGATGATGCTCTTGATTATGTTGCAGATCAGAGGGATTTCGGCAAGGAAAGAGGGCACGATCTGTTCGAGGGGAAAATGACATTGCCCCTTATCCATGCCTACAGTAATGCCTCACCCCGGGAACGTGCTGAAATTTCACGTATCGTTGAGGCCGAAGAATTGACGGCTGCCGATCTGGATTACGCCTGCCGCTTGATTGAGACAAAAGGTGGGATCACCTATACCCGCCGTAAGGCTCTTGAGCGTATAGAGCGAGCCAAGGGGCTTTTGCAGGGGTTTCCAGCCGGTGAAACACGCAGTGCTTTGTTTGACCTGGCGGATTATGTTGTTACACGCAACAAGTAGGATGGTATTTGCTAGCTCGGAATGAGTAGAGGATCGGAGCCCATGCTAAAGTCCGGAACCTGTCCATGCCCCGGGTAAATCTTCATACAAAAGTTCTCGGCGCCTTGCTCCTGTTGTCGCTGGTGCCTCTGATTCTGCTTCTGTTCAATTCTCACCACAGTTTACGTCTGGTGGAAGATTTACTGCGTCAGCGCACGACCGAAACGCTGGATACCCAGTCCACCAAAGCCCTTGAGAAGAGAGCCCAGATGGTCGCCGAACAAGTGTCGGCCTTTCTTCAGCATATTGAAGGTAATCTCCTCGACCTGGCCCTGTTGCCTCCCACTCAAGAAAATTACCTGAATTTTAATCATAATCATCAACGAGAAATCTGGTACCGCAGTGGAACGAACGAAAACCCGGTGGAAATCCGTGAGATCGTTCCGCTTTATAGTGAATTGGCTTTTGTAGATACCGAAGGGCAGGAGCAGTTACGAGTCGTTGCCGGACAATCGTGCAATCAATTGCGGGATCTTGCTGACCCTTTTCAAACGACCTATCCTTACGAAGACTATTTTTATCAGGCATCACGTCTGGAACCGGGGGACGTATGGGCGACCCGACTATATGGTTGGTATGTTGCCCGCGATGAGCAATTGCAGGGTGTTGCTACCCCTGTTGAAGCCGTTGAGGGTCGTCAGTACAAAGGAGTGGTACGTTTTGCCACGCCGGTCTATGAGGATGGTGAATGGCAGGGAGTTGTGGTTTTATCTCTCGATCATCGCCACCTGATGACGTTTACGCAGCATATTTCACCCATCGATGATGAGGATACAGTTTTTCCATCGTATGAAAGTGGCAATTACGCCTTCATGTTTGATGATCAAGGATGGATGCTGACCCATCCAAAATTCTGGAATATACGTGGTTTTGACAGTAACGGTGAGCTGGTGCCGCCGTATACTGTAGACACTCCACAGGAGGTTGTTGAGGCCGGGAAAATTCCCTTTAACCTGCTGAACTCCGGTTTTATTCATCCCAACTATCCACAAGTAGGCAAGCTGGTCCGGCAGGGGCAATCTGGTGTATTGTCAACGATCAATGTGGGTGGCTCTAACAAAATCATGGCGTATGCTCCCATTCCGTATCGCAGTGGTGTGTATGAGGATTTTGGCATTTTCGGCGGTATCACCATCGGTGCGGAAATAGACCTGTTTCATCTTCCGGCAACCTCTACGGCATTACTGATAGAGAATGAAGTCGATAATTATCTGTGGCATTCGTGGCTGGTTATTTCTGCTACTGTTATCTTTGTCACTTTTGTTGCTTATCTGCTCTCCAACAGCATCGTACGACCGGTTCAACTCCTCACTGAGGGCACACGTAAAATGATTGGTGGCCAACAGCAGCGCGTCAAGGTTGATGTCCGCTCTAATGATGAAGTCGGGGTCCTGGCTGACTCTTTTAATCGCATGGTTGATGATCTCGGCAATCGCAGGGAACGATTATTACGTACCATGCTGGCGTTGAGGCGGTCGCGGAAAGAAATTATTGCAGAACGAAATTTCAAAAATACGGTCTTTGAAAATATCGAGACCGGTGTGATCACCTTCGACTCCAAACGGCAGGTCACGTCAGCCAATGGGCCGGCCTGTCGTATTCTGGAGGCTCCACCTTCGGCCGGGACGCCAACGCGGGAAGAGTTGTTCAGCACCTGGCCGGAACTGGTTGAGGTTCTTGAAGAATGGTTCAACAACGACGATTCTTACCAGTCTGATCCTTGTCGCCTTTATGTTCCTATGGATCGCAGGGGGCGGAAACTGACTTATCGCATGGCGCTGTTTCCTTTGAGCTTCCGCCAGCAGGATGGTTGGCTGTTGACGATTGAGGACTTGACCGAACGCGTCAATATGCGTCAGCAGATGGCGCGCATGGACCGGCTTGCATCCCTGGGACGCATGTCTGCCGGTATCGCCCACGAAGTACGTAATCCGTTGACAGGTGTCAGCCTGCTGCTTGATGAACTGCATGATCGTTTGCTTGGTCAACAGGCGGATCAGGAGCTCATACGGGGAGCTTTGGGCGAAATTGAGCGGCTGGAGGCACTGGTGACGGAAATGCTGCGTTTTTCTTCCGCAAAAACCCCCAAGCTGAGCTCCGGCAGTGTTGCCGAGGTGCTGCGTGATTCGGTTTTTCTGATCCGCAAACAGTGTCAGCGGCAACGGGTTAAACTTGTTGAAAATATTCCCGAAGATCTGACTGATGTCATGCTTGATACGGATCGCCTCAAGCAGGTTGTTCTCAATCTGGTTAATAATGCCCTTGACGCCATGCCGCAAGGTGGAACCTTGCGTGTCAGTGCTGAACAGCTGGAAGATCATATCCTGATTACTGTAGTTGATACCGGTGAGGGAATTTCTTCTGATCAATTACCCCTGGTATTTGAGCCCTTTTATACCACGAAAGGGCAGGGAACCGGCCTGGGGTTGTCTATCTGCTATAATATTATCTCTGAACATGGTGGTGACATCCAGGTTGACAGTGTTGTAACACAAGGCACCAGCGTTAGAATCACACTTCCTCCGGCCACCGCCCGGATGCTGCCCGTCTACGAAACAGCCTGAGCTCATATCCATTTAAATGGCTAAAAACCACCATTTTATTTTGGACAGTCAGAAAAAATAACGATATTCTTCTCGCCATCTTTGGCAAGTGGAGAAACAGGTATGGAAAAAATTCTGATTGTAGATGATGAAGCTTTTATCCGTGAGAACCTTGAGCGAATTTTATCGGAAGATGGTTATATCACGTGCTCTACCGGTAGCACTACTGATGCTATCAAAATCGTTACGGATGATGAAATTGGACTGGTTCTTCTCGATCTGAATCTGGGTAGCAGCAGTGGCCTTGACGTATTACGATCGATGCGCGAGATTGACCCTGAGCTTCTGGTTATCATCATTACCGGATACGGCACCGTCGAGAGTGCAGTAGAAGCCCTGAAGTTTGGTGCCTACGATTACATTAAAAAGCCCTTTAAAGCTGACGCTATTCATCTGATTGTCAAGCTGGCATTGGAAACACAGAATCTGCGTCGCAAAGTAAGACGTCTTTCGCGTGATGCTGAAGGCATCAATATGGTCGGTAACAGTCCACAGTTGATGCAGATATTTCGCCAGATCCGTGAAGTCGCCAAACATGAAACCGCGACGGTGTTGTTGACGGGAGAAAGTGGTACCGGCAAGGAACTGGTCGCCCAGGCCATTCATAACCTCTCGCCACGCTGCCAACAGCCCTTCGTCGAAATCAATTGCGGTTCACTTCCTTTTAATCTGTTGGAAACAGAGCTTTTTGGTCATGAGCGCGGGGCATTTACCGATGCCAAATTACGTAAGATCGGCCTTTTTGAAGAATCGGATGGTGGTTCCATTTTTCTTGATGAGATCGGTGAAATGGATCAGGGTCTGCAGGTGAAGCTGCTCCGTGTGCTGGAAGATCGAAAAATCAGACGCCTGGGAGGAAATCGCAACATTGACATCAACGTGCGGATTATTGCTGCCACCAATGCCGATTTAAAAAACGCCATCGAGCGCAAGGGTTTTCGTGAAGATCTCTACTATCGCCTAAATGTTTTTCCTATCCATTTACCACCGTTACGGGAACGGCGGGAGGATATCCCCATTCTTCTTGAACACTTTCTGCAGAGGTTCAGCCGCGAATTCAAAAAACGCATGCATTCCTTCAGTCGCGAGTCTCTGGACCTGATGCTGCGCTACCATTGGCCCGGTAATGTTCGTGAGCTGCGCAATGTTGTCGAACGAATCTGTATCATGCACGATGTCGAAAGCATCCAGCCGGCACAACTGCCACAAGAGATCTGGGGGGAGGCACCACAAACCCAGATTCCCTTTGATTGCGATATCCCTCCGGAAGGGATTATGCTTGAAGAAGTGATTGATCGGGTTGAGCGCGAGCTGGTGGAGAAGGCTTTTAAAATTTCAGGCGGCAACACTGCCAAAACAGCGCGCATGCTGAATGTGCCACGCGGAACCTTGCGCTATAAACTGGAAAAGTATCAGCTTGACAATGGCTCTTTGTAACCGGACCGACAGAACTGCAGCGGCAGGAGATCTTCCTTGCCGCTGCATGGCTATTCCCGGTAATGATTATTGATCGCTGGTCATGATAAATAGAGGCTGATGCATAAAGGACTCATATTTTGGTCTGAGGCGGTCGGTATTATAATATCTGTCGATGTCGATAATTTTTTTCTGACCGGTCACTGTAGTGATCGGTACCGTGTCATAACGACCATTGTGGATGCTAACCAGGCGCCCTGAAGTGCCTTTAAGGACCAGATCCAGAGCCAGATTGCCAAAGGCCATGGGAACCATGGAGTCCAGGGCATCCGGCTCTCCGCAACGAACCAGGTATCCGAGTCGCTGGTTTAGAACATTGATGGTGCGGCCATTGTTGTACTCAGGTGAAAGCTCTTTAAGCTTCTCTGATACCCGGTCGCCAATGCCCCCCAGTTTACGGTGTCCATACTGATCGGTTTCAGCACTTTCAAAAGACATTTCCTTGTTATCCTTAAAAACGGCGCCTTCAGAAACCAGCGTCACTGAATATTTGCTGGGATGGCGATTGCGGTCTTTAGTTGTCAGCTCAGCGAGTTGATTGATATCGATCGGGTGCTCGGGAATCAGACACCGATCGGCTGCTCCGGCCATGGTCGGCAACAGCGCGGTAAATCCGGCATAGCGGCCAAAAACCTCTATCACCAGATAACGTTCATGGCTTCCGGCCGAGGTCCGCAGACGGTGAGTCAATTCGATCGTGCGGGTGACGCAGGTGGAAAAACCAATGCAGTAGTCGGTGCCGGGCACGTCATTGTCCATGGTTTTGGGAATAGCGACAACCTTAACCCCTTCTTCATGCAGGCGCTGCCCATAACTCAACGTATCGTCACCACCGATCGGAATAAGAAAATCCAGACCCAGAAAGTCTATATTTTTGAGGACCTCCGGCGTAACATCGTTGATCGGGTCGGTGTATTCGTTGCGCAGGTGTTCCGGCAGATTAGCTTTGGGCAGATGGCTCGGACGGGTGCGCGAGGTATGGAGAAAAGTGCCGCCGGTACGCCCGACGCGATTGACGATATCTGTCGTCAGTTCAATAAAATTAGCGCTGTTGTCGGCTTTTTCATCACGCAAAATTTCTACCAGGCCGGCCCAGCCGCGGCGGATACCGATGACACGATATCCTTCTCTTTTTGCGCGGATTGTTACGGCGCGGATAGCAGGATTGAGGCCGGGGACATCACCACCGCCGGTAAGTATGCCTATCGTTCCTTTTCTGGTCATGTTCAGCTCCCTTTATTGTCAGTGTGTATAGTCGTCGTTTCTGCAGTGCTTTAGCGACTGCAGATTATAACAAAGAAAATGAGAAACATCAGACTACTCTATTATGCGATTTTTTAACACCACCCTAATCCGCTTTATTTTACGGTAAATAATTGTTAAATTGACCGATAACTGTCGTTGATATAATTTCATACATGTGGGTAGCGGGAGGTGTTATGAACAAAAACAGCATTGTTTGCCTCAGCAGTATATTTATCTTGATCTGTATTCTTTTCATTGCGGCTCCATTATTTTCTGCAGAGGATTCTCAGTCAAACCAGCTGGTGGTTGAAGAGCAGCAGTTTGAACCCGGATCGTTTGAAGATCCCGGTGCCTGCATTGCCTGTCATCCGGACATCTATGAACAGTGGTCCAAATCCATGCACGCCTCTGCCTGGGAGAATACATGGTACCAGGATGATTACCAGCTTGCGCACAGGGAAACTGACGGCGCTACCGATGTGTTCTGTGGCGCCTGTCATGCTCCTGTGGCAGCCCGGACCGGTCAACTGCCCCCATACGACGGCAGTCAGTTTGATGATACCAGCAAGCGTGGCGTGTCCTGTGATTTTTGTCATACGGTGACCGGTATTGAACAAACATACAACCTCGGGCATGTCTCCGATCCCGGTCCGATCAAATATGCCGATCGTGGTGACGGTTCTTCACCTTATCATGATGTTGCTTTTTCTGAACTTCACAGGGATGCTGCTTTTTGCGGTTCCTGTCACAACGTCAGGCATCCGGTTACCGATGTTGCGGTCATTGATACCTATGATGACTGGAAATCCGGCCCTTATGCCGAACAGGGCGTCGTCTGTCAGGACTGTCACATGACACCGACACCCGGTGTTGGTACCAATCCGGGGAAATCCAGTCCAATCGGCCAGGAGCGTGACAATGTGGCATTTCATTCTTTTAGTGGTGGTAGTGTTGTCGCCCAACGCAACATGGGGCATGAACAGCAGGCACAGATGAGTGACGAATTTCTTAAAGCGGCGGCGCGTCTGAGTCTTGAACCGGAAATTAACGGTGAAATGCTCGAATTAACTGTTAATGTCGACAATGTCGGTGCTGGACACAAAATTCCTACCGGCGTGACCTATATCCGCAAAATGTGGCTGGAGGTACAGGTTTTTGACGAAGATGAGGAGGTTGTCTATGCGTCCGGATTGGTCAATGAAAAAAATCATGTTGACCCGGATGCCGTCTTTTATCGACTACTGTTCAAAGACAGTGACGGGCAACTGACCGGAAAAAGCTGGCGCGCCGTTGCTATCGGTTACGATCGACGGATTCCTGCCCAGGGCAGAGACACGGAGGTTTACTCGATTGCCCTGCCGGCATCAGGTTCTTATCGCGCCGATGTTCGCCTGATGTATCGTTCCCTGTCGCAGGAAACCCTTGATTTTCATGAAAAAGAGGGCGCCGAACAGATTGAGAGTATCGAAATGGCAACGGCCTCCTCGACTTTTGAACGCTCCTGATTATTTAATCAACAGGGAAAAATTTCTACCGCCCCTTCCGGCGACCAGATGGAAGGGGCTTTTTTGTGTTTTCAATCAAGTAAGTCAACAATGTTCTCGGCCATCCCCGTATAGGTTGCCGGGGTCATTTTCAGTAAGCGTTCCTTATCGGCGATTGTCAGGTCAAGTTGTTCGATAAAAGAATGGATAGTCGTGGCATTGATTGCCTGTCCACGTGTCAAGTCTTTGAGTTTTTCGTAGGGTTTTTCGATGCCGGCTTTGCGCATCACCGTCTGTATCGGTTCCGCCAAGACCTCCCAGGCCTGATCAAGATCAGTTTCAAGTTTTTCCCGGTTGAGCTTCAGCTTGCCCATACCCTTGAGGGTAGACAGACAGGCGATCATGCTGTAGCCGAAACCCACTCCCATATTGCGAAGAACTGTTGAATCGGTCAGGTCGCGTTGCAGTCGGGAAATTGGTAGCTTCATGGACAGATGCTGAAACATGGCATTAGCCAGACCGCAATTGCCTTCCGAGTTCTCGAAATCGATCGGGTTGACCTTGTGGGGCATGGTTGATGACCCGACTTCCCCCGCAATGGTTTTCTGACCGAAATACGCCATCGATATGTAGGACCAGATATCGCGATTAAAATCGATCAGAATGGTATTCCAGCGTGTCAGGGTGTCGAAAAGTTCCGCCATATAATCGTGGGGTTCGATCTGTGTGGTAAACAGGTTCTGGGTCAGTCCGAGTTCATCTGCAATCATTGTCCCGCTCAGGCGCAGCCAATCGACTCCAGGGTAGGCAGCAAGGTGCGCATTGAAGTTGCCGACCGCACCATTAATTTTTCCCAGCAGTTCAATCCGCTTGACCAGGGTCTGTTGATGTTGCAACCGGGCGGCGAATACCGCGAGTTCTTTCCCCATGGTTGTGGGTGACGCAGTTTGACCGTGGGTTCGGGCAAGCATGGGGATCGCGCGATATTCGCGTGCCATGGCGCTGATCTGAGCAATGATCCGGTCCTGAAGGGGAATCAGGATATCGAGCCCATCTTTGAGCATCAAGGCATGAGCCAGATTGTTAATGTCTTCCGATGTACAGGAAAAATGAATAAATTCAGAGAGGTCCTCAAGCCCTGTCCCGGCGATCTGTTCTTTCAGGTAATATTCAACGGCTTTTACGTCATGATTGGTGGTTGCTTCAATGTTTTTCACCTTTTGTGCTTCAGCCGGGGTAAAATTGCTGATCAATCGGCGCAACTGATCTTCTTCATCCCGGTTTACTGACCGGCATTCAGGGATGCCGGGCTCTTTACTTAAGGCAATAAGCCAGAGTACTTCTACCTTGATGCGATTACGCATTAATGCATATTCGGAAAAAGCTTCAATCAGCGGTGCGACTTTGTCAGCATAGCGCCCATCGATCGGTGAAATAGCGGTAATCATTCTGAGCTCCTCTTTCCCGGGGATTTGGTGAATCGGCAATATAACCGTGGATTACCCGCTCTGCAACTTCTTTATCCTGTTTGTGCCCGATCACTTGTCAAGACTGGTTACGACAGTTTACTGTAAAAGAGTATATCGTGATGATTTGTTTTCTGTTAAGGGCAGGGTTGTGACACATATGAAAGGGAAAAGTGTATCGCTGGTGCTGGGAAGTGGCGGGGCCCGCGGTCTGGCTCATATTGGCGTGATACAGGTTCTCGAACAACAAGGATATCAGATCCGTTCCATCTCCGGATCGTCCATGGGGGCCCTGGTGGGAGGTATTTATGCTGCCGGCCAGTTGTCAACCTATACCCAGTGGGTCACCGCCCTGGACCGCTTTGATGTGCTCAAGCTGCTTGATGTTTCTTTCAGTGGTTCAGCTTTTTTTAAAGGTGAACGGATCATATCGACACTGCGCGAACTGATTGGTGATCGTAATATTGAAGATTTGCCCATTTCTTTTACTGCGGTTGCCACCGATCTTGATGAAAACAAGGAGGTCTGGCTGTCGACTGGGCCGCTGTTCGATGCCCTTCGAGCTTCTATAGCCTTTCCCACTGTTTTTTTCAGCCATGAATTACGATGGTAAAACCCTGGTAGACGGCGGCCTACTTAACCCGGTGCCGATTGCAC
>JAWLDI010000059.1:0-14293 GCA_041686715.1 Pelovirga sp. | reverse complement strand
TGAAACGCCTGATCAGCGAGTTGAGCGCAGAGATCCCGCAGATCCGCAACAGCCTGCTCAGTGCCATGGGCAATGTTCACCACCGTCATCTGCCGGGCGGCTGATCCTCAAACTACCGGCCCGGTCTGCAGGTTGCGACAGGGTCCTACGGTCATGCTGTGATCGGGACGACCTGACCTTATTTATTTTTTTTGCCAAGAGCTGAGAACAGGCCACCCTTTTGTTGGGCCGTCTGCTCACGTCGCAGGTTGATCAGCCGCAACTCACGCAAGGCTTCGGTACAGTCAGGGTTAGCCTGCACTGCCACCTCAAAAGACTTTTCTGCCTGACGATCCTTGCCCTGGGCCTGGTAGACATGTCCCAGATACACATGGGTCCGGTAGGAACCGGGATCAAGCTCGCGAGAAGCAAGCAGAATTTCCATGGCCTGCTGGCGTGTTTCTGTTTTTTCAGGCGCGGCCTTGAACATCGCCCAGGCAAAGTTGGTCATATATTCCGGTTCTTCGGGGCTGAATTCCACCGCCTTTTTGAGCACCTTGGCAGCAGTAGCAAAGCGTCTGACTTTGAGCAGCGCCAGCCCTTCCTGATAAGCGGCTTCGGCCTCGATTACCTGATTGATATCGATTTTTTTCTTCGGACCGTTGATCAATTCGTCGAGATAGTCGTTGCGGTTTGTCGGATCGCTCAAAACCGTATAGGCCTGGGTAATATACTGAAACATCTCACTGACTTTGGCACTCATCTCCTGTGACAGTCCGCTGCCGAGAAAGCGATCCGGATGGTATTCCTTCGCCATCCGGTAGTAGGCGCGCCGGACTGCCGCTGAATCACCTTTACGGTCAATACCCAGAGCTTCAAAATAATCGGATTCCATGACCCGTCTGTAATCGTCCAGAATTTTACGCCGCAGTTTTTCATCAATCAGATCGATATCATCATCGCTGTGATCATCGACAACTCCTTCCTGGGGTGTTGCATGGCGCTCGATCATTTCCGATATCAGCAGGGCGGCTATCATTTTCTGAACTTCACGACGCGCCAGGGGATGTTGTTCGAGGATATCCTGAAGCCGTTTGTGCCCCTGACAGCTTTTCAAAACCGCCATACCACGTTTGCCCAGGTCAATGTCCTGAAAGCGGTAACTGGGATTGGTAGCCTGGCACAGATAATCTGCGTTAAACGGGTAAAGAAATTCATCAACCTGTTTAATGCTCCAGTATTGTTTGATTCCCTGCATGATCAGAGCTGCCGGGGTCAGGGGGATCTGGGTCACATTTTTTTTGAAATCACGTCCCGGTTCGAATTGCAGGGTCCCTGAACGCCAGGCAAAGGTGGACAGCAGCTTTTCGGTAACCTGCCGTTCCAGTACTGTTTTCAGATCCTGGGGGGTCAGCAACCCCATCTGAATCAGCACGGTACCCTGTAGTCGGCCGGTCTCCTTGCTTTTTTCGACCGACTGATCACAATCGACCTGGGTCATCACGCCCTGCCTGACCAGCATCCGTCCCAGACACTCGCCGAGCACATTGGAGCGGGCAAAAACCGGATAGCCATCCTTGATATAGATCACCTTCTTTGCCTCGCCGTGATGCAGGTGGAGCAACCCGGTCGATTTTTCCACATAGAGGCGATGAAGCTGAGTCGGAATGGTAAATTCGGAAATCGGCAGCACCTTATTCTCGACAGTAGCGGTTGTCTTTTGACCACGTTTAAAGACCCGCTCAAGCAGGCGCTGCAGATCAATGCCGGTAAATGGCTTGAACAGAAAATCGTCAACACCATACTCCTGTTTGGCTGCCTTGATCTGTTCCGGACTGTGGAAGGTGGTCGTGATCATTACCACCGGCAACTCGCGGGTTTTCTGATGCTTGCGCAGTGCCTGGCAGATATTCGGTCCGGAAATTTCCGGCATGTTGATATCGATCAGCGCCAGATCGATATCATCGGTGAGCAACTTGCGCAGCCCCAATGCCCCGCGATCAACCGTCTCCACGTTGAAGCCGGCAGCCGTCAGGGCCTGCTGGAGAAAATCTCTCAAGTCACGGTCATCGTCAATGATGAGGATATTCTTGCGCATAATTCAATGTCCTTCAGTTTGCGGTGCAGTGGCCGGATTAAGATATGTTTCCATCCGCTGTCTGATCTCTTCGGTAACCCGGCGGTATTCATTGATAAAGGCCTGTTCCGGCTTGATATCGGTAGCGGCATAGCCAAGGCTTCTGGCCACTTTGCGAAACGCATTGTCACGCATGGAGAGTTCATTGATCGACTGATCGTATAAAAGTCGCAACTTGTTTTCGAGCTGGCGCAAAAACTTGTACCCGGCAATCAGACAATCAGCATCCTCCTGCGGCAGCAGCTGCTCTCCGGCGAGAATTTCCAGTATCCTGATGGTATTCTGGGTCCGCAACGCGACAACCTTTGCAGCATGCCGTAATTGCAGAAATTGTGCAATAAATTCAACATCGACCATACCGCCTCGACCGGTTTTGATGTTGAGCAGGTGATCACTTTCCCGGGCAATTTCCTGTTCCATGCGACCACGCAGACGGTAGATTTCCGCCTGCATATCTTCCGGCAGGGGACGGTCAAAGGTCAATTCATCAATGGTCTGCTGAATCCTGCGGATAAAATCGGCAGAACCGGTCAAGGCCCGTGCCTTGGTCATGGCCTGGCGTTCCCACGGCTGGGCCGATTCAAGGTGATAACGCCTGAAGGCACTGAGACTGGTGACCAGTGGCCCCTGATTCCCCGAAGGACGCAGGCGGGTATCGATTTTGTAGACCAGCCCTTCCCGTGTTACCAGGGTCAGGGTAGTGATGATCCGCTGCGCCAGTTTAGCGAAGTATTCGTGGTTGCTCAGCGACCGGAAACGCTCCGGATCCGTCTGGTCAACCGGCCTGGTCTGTCCCTCATCCTGATAAATAAAGATAATATCGAGATCGGAGTGATAGTTAAGTTCACCCCCGCCGAGTTTTCCCATACCGATAACGGAAAATTCCGTCTGGTGCGTTGCGCCGTCTGCAGCCTCGCTGAAAGGGGCGCCGAAGCGTGCCACCAGTTCCTGCTGTGCCATCCGCACCGCATGCTCAAGACAGACTTCAGCCAAAAACGACAACTGCAGAGCGATATCCTCCTGACTCACCTCACCATGCAGATCATTCAGGGCAATGCGCAAAAACTCCTCATTGCGAAAGCGCCGCAGAGCATCAAGTCGCCATTCAAAGTCCTCCTCCTGGGCCAGTTGTTCGGCCAGGTCCTGTTCCATCTGATCGCGGCTTTTAACATCGGTGTTATAAGATTCAAGCACCAGCGTATCAAGCAATTCGGGACGCTGGATAAATATCCGGGAGAGGAGCTGACTGGAACCGAACAGTGCCACCAGCATCCGGACGATCGGGGGATTTTCGACCAGCAGGGAGAAGAAGTAACTGCGCGCGCGGATACTGTCCAGAAACGCATCCAGGTTGTTCAGCGCCTGACCCGGGTTGGCACAGTCGAGAATTTCTCCAAGCAGCAACGGCGCAAGTTTTTCCAGACAGCGTCGCGACCGCCTGGTCATGCGCCTGACCTGGCTGTCACCACGCAGCAGCTGCAGGGTTTCGTAAGCAGCGTCGGGGTTGATAAAACCTTTTTCTTCAAGCAGATCTTTGACCAGGTCGACGTCGGCATCAGGGCTGAGAATAAATGCCACCTCGGGTCGCACCTCGGCTATGTCTTCATCGGAGGAATGGAAAAGGTCGCGGAAGATGGCATGAACAGCCTGACGATGATGGTCAAGTTCAGTTCTGAAGGCCGCGGCATCAGCACAACCACAGCGTCGTGCCAGCACCTCCATGGCCCGGGCATCCTGTGGCAGGGAATGGGTCTGCTGCTCCTGGATCATCTGGATCCGGTGCTCTACCATACGCAAGAAACGATAGGCGTCGGTCAGCCTTTGTGCTTCCGTTGTGTTGATCATCTCTTCCCGGCGCAGCAACTCAATGGTTTTAAGAGAGTTACGTTGCTGCAGCTGCGGTCGGCTGCCGGCGTTAACCAGTTGCAATGCCTGGATAAAAAACTCAATTTCGCGGATCCCCCCCCGGCCCAGCTTGAGATTGAGCTGTTCATGCTGTTGGCGGTCAAGGCTGGCGTTGATCTTCTGTTTCATCACCTTGATATCCTCGATCATGCCGAAATCAAGGTGGCGCCTGAAAATAAAAGGCTTAAGGCGTCTAAGCAGTTCGTCGCCCAGCGGGATAGAGCCGGCGACCGGCCGGGCTTTGAGCATCGCCGCCCGCTCCCAGCTCTGGCCCCAGGACTCATAATAAATTTCGGCACCGTCGACGCAAACGGCCAGGTCGCCACTGTTTCCTTCAGGGCGCAGGCGGGTATCAACACGAAAGACAAAACCGTCTTCGGTGACCTGATGCAGGGCGCGGGTGATCATTTCCGCCAGCTTGACGAAATAACGGTGCAGACTGATCTGCTCACCGCGTTTGCCCCCGGTGCTCTCGCCATGTGTCGATGAATAGCAGTAAATCAGATCGATATCGGAAGAAAAGTTCAGTTCCAGGCCACCGAATTTGCCCATACCGAGAACAGTCATCGCCGCTTCAGTGCTTGCGCCTGCCGCTGTCTGCTCCAGCGGCTGACCATAGTCTGCCTGCAGCAGCCGGCTGCACACATCATAAGCGCGTTGCAGTGCCGCCGCGGCCAGGCCGGATAGTTCAACCATCACGTCTTCAAGAGTGGCAAGACCGCACAGATCACGCGCGCCGATGCGCAACACCTGGCGCGCTTTATATTGCCGCAAACCAGCTTGCAGCTGAGCAAAATCAGCATCAGTGGCGATCAAATCGGTCAAATCGGCATACATTTGGTTTTCACTGCACGATTTTTCTATTGTATTGTCTCGGAAAAGATCGCTGAAATAATCATTGTGGCGACACAGGATACCGGTTAAAAAAGGCGATCCACCCAGCAGCGTCAATAAGTGATGACGCTGACGGGGCTCATGAATGACGTCGAGCAGCGCTTTTCGTTCGTGAAGATCGAAGAGCCGTTCAAGATTGTTCAGGGCCGCGTCCGGATCAGCAACCTGAATCGCTGTTGCAATTACTTTACCCAACAGTTCGCGATCTGCCAGATGCTCGTCGAGCAGACGCAGATTGGTGGCGGCGCGGTCGCCGTCAAATAGCGGAAAACGCGAACACCAGTGAGCCAGATCCGGCGATGACTGATCCAACAGTGCCAGTCCGGACGAGAGATCCTGCTGACTCAGATTCATATCAGCCACGGAAAAGACCCCTTAAACCGTTTGTGTAATCGCCGTTGACGACACCGGCTTCAGTGATAATCGCACTAACAAGTCGTGCCGGAGTGACGTCAAAAGCAGGGTTGCGAACGGTGGTCCCTTCCGGAGCCAGGGCCCTGGTGCCGATATGGGTAACTTCGCGGGCGTCGCGCTCTTCAATCGGAATCTGACTGCCGTCTGTCAGCCTCAGATCGATGGTAGACAGGGGCGCGGCCACAAAAAAAGGAATATCGTGTTCCCGGGCCAGCACTGCCACCGTATAGGTACCGATTTTATTGGCGACGTCACCGTTGGCGGCAATCCGGTCGGCACCGACGATAACACAATCGATCTGCCCCTGCTGCATCAGATAACCGGCCATATTATCGCAGATCAGGGTGACCGGAATGCCGTCCCGCTGCAGTTCCCAGGCGGTCAGCCGTGAGCCCTGCAGAAAGGGGCGGGTTTCATCGGCAATCACCGTCACCTTGTTCCCGCCGTCCACCGCGGCACGAATCACTCCGAGGGCCGTACCATAACCACCGGTAGCCAGGGCGCCGGCGTTGCAGTGCGTCAGCACGCGGGCCTGATCGGGGAGCAACGCAGCACCAAAGCGACCAATCTTGCGGTTGATCTGTTCGTCTTCCTGAGTGATGGCCAGCGCCTCATACTCAAGACCAATCTTGAGTTCCAGGACACTGCGATCAAGGTTGGCCTCGGCAAAACGCTGCATGCGCTCCAGTGCCCATGACAGGTTCACCGCTGTCGGCCGGCTGGTGGCCAGATAAGCGCAGATTTTTTGAAACTCGGCAAAAAACTCCCGGCTGGACTCGGTATCGATATCCCGCGCCCCGAACCAGGCACCAATGGCTGCGGCAATACCGATGGCCGGAGCACCACGCACCACCATGCTACGGATCGCCTCGGCCACTCCCTCATAGCTGTCATAGTCGATCCACACCTCTTCACCGGGCAGCAGCCGCTGATCAAGCATCTGACACTTGCCGGCAATAAAACGGATCGGGCGGATAATACTGTTATCGATGGGGCAACTGGTCATGTTCATTCCTTGTTTACGCTGACAACCGGTCTTTCAGCAATTTGTTTACCAATCCCGGGTTCGCTTTGCCTTTGCTCGCCTTCATCACCTGGCCGACAAAATAGCCCATCAACTTCTGCTTGCCGCCACGGTATTCCGCCACTTCCGTCGGGTTGGCGGCAATTACCTCGTCAATAATAGCATCAAGGGCGCCGCTATCGGTAACCTGTTTCAGTCCTTTTTCCGCGATAATTTCATCAGCGCTTTTGCCGCTTTGCCAGATATCGTTGAAGACGGTTTTGGCCATCTTGCCCGAGATGGTGTTGTCTTCAATCCGCTTGAGGAGGCCAGCCAGTAACTCGGGTGTCACCGGACAGGCAGCTAGAGTGACAGCATGCTCTTTGACCGCCCCTAACACGTCCCCCATGACCCAGTTGGAACACAGCTTAGGATTGTTATGCAAAACCACCAGGGCATCGAAATACTCAGCCAGGGGACGTTCTGCCGACAGCACCGCAGCATCGTAAGCAGGCAGTCCCAGCTCCTGTTCATAACGGCGGTGTTTCTGTGCCGGCAATTCCGGCAGGGCGGCGCGAATCTCGGCAACCCACTCATCAGAAACCTTTAGCGGGAGCAGATCGGGATCGGGAAAATAGCGATAGTCGTGGGCCTGTTCCTTGCCGCGCATGGAACGGGTGACGCCGGCATCGGGATCAAACAGACGCGTTTCCTGCAACACCTTGCCACCTTCTTCAATCAGCTCGATCTGGCGCTCCACCTCGTAGTCAATTGCCTGCTTGATAAAACGGAAGGAGTTGAGGTTTTTCAACTCGGCCCGGGTACCGAACTCCACCTGACCGAACGGCCGTACCGAGACATTGGCGTCACAACGGAAGGACCCCTCCTCCATATTGCCGTCACAGACGCCAAGATAGACAACAATCTGATGCAATTGCTTCAGGTAGGCAATGGCCTCGGCGGCGCTGCGCATATCGGGTTCTGACACCACTTCAAGCAACGGCGTACAGGCGCGGTTCAGATCGACCAGTGAGCCGCTACCGGAACCGTGGAGGAGCTTACCGGCATCCTCTTCCATATGAATCCGGGTGATGCCGACGCACTTGTCAGCAAACGCCTCACCACTGATATCGAGCCAGCCGTGCTCGCAGATCGGCAGCTCGAACTGGGAGATCTGGTAACCTTTGGGCAGATCGGGATAAAAGTAATTTTTGCGGGCAAAAATGGAGTATGGAGCAATCCGGCAATGGGTTGCCAGGCCGGTCTTGATGGCCGCTACCACCACCTCCCGGTTAAGCACCGGCAGAGCTCCCGGCAAACCAAGACAAACCGGACAGGTCTGGCTGTTGGGAGACTGCCCGAAGGCGGTAGCGCAACCACAGAAAATTTTACTGGCGGTGGTCAGCTGGACATGGACTTCCAGGCCGATAACGGTTTCATAACGAGTTTTCATCAGCTTACCTGTTGTTCATCGGTTGACGTTGATGCCAGTCGGTCGCCTGTTCAAAAGCCCAGGCGGCCTGGAGAATATCCCCTTCACCAAAGGGCTTGCCGATCAGTTGCAGACCGATGGGCATGCCGGCATCACTGAAGCCGCAGGGAATACTCATCGCGCAGGTGCCGGCCAGGTTGACAGGAATGGTGAAAATATCGGACAGATACATCTTCAGCGGATCATCCGTTTTTTCGCCGATGCCAAATGCCGCAGTCGGCGCCACCGGCGTCAGCAGCAGGTCAACCTGGTCAAAGGCATCGAGAAAATCCTGACGAATCAGGGTCCGCACCTTTTGTGCCTTGAGGTAGTAGGCATCATAATATCCGGAAGACAGGGCATAGGTTCCCAGCATGATCCGGCGTTTTACCTCGGCACCGAAACCGGCGCTGCGGGTCTGCTGGTACATGTCAATCAGCCCGCTGTTGCTGTTACTGCGAACACCGAAACGCACTCCGTCGTAACGGGCCAGATTGCTCGAGGCTTCTGCCGTGGCCACCAGATAATAGCAGGCCACTGAGTAATCGGTGTGGGGCAGACTGACCGGCACCAGTTCGGCACCAAGATCGCGATAGACGTCGATCGCCGCGTCAATTGCCTGCTTCACTTCGGGATCGAGCCCCTCGATAAAATATTCACGCGGTAAACCGATTTTTTTACCGGCAACGCCGTCCCGCAAACTCGCCTGGTAATCGGGCACCGGGCAGTCAACGGATGTTGAATCACGCTGATCATAGCCGGCAATGGCTTCCAGCAACAGAGCAGAATCTTCAACCGTACGGGTAATGGGGCCGACCTGGTCAAGGGACGAGGCAAATGCGATCACGCCGTATCGAGACACCCGCCCGTAAGTAGGCTTGAGTCCGACGACGCCGCAATAGGCGGCCGGCTGGCGGATGGAGCCGCCGGTATCGGTCCCCAGGGCTGCCGCTACCTGACCGGCGGCAACGGCTACAGCACTGCCGCCGGAAGACCCTCCCGGCACCCGCTGCGGATTCCAGGGATTGCGCGCCACCCCGGCAGCACTGGTTTCGTTGGAGCTGCCCATGGCAAACTCATCCATATTGAGTTTGCCGACAATAACCCCGCCCTGCTCCAGCAGACGTTCGACGACGGTGGCATTGTAAACCGGCACATAGTTGTCGAGAA
Source organism: Pelovirga sp. (assembly GCA_041686715.1). Classification (GTDB taxonomy): domain Bacteria; phylum Desulfobacterota; class Desulfuromonadia; order Desulfuromonadales; family Geopsychrobacteraceae; genus Pelovirga. Next base: position 5,320 of record JAWLDI010000059.1, on the reverse strand, counting down.
TGTTCGATCCACAGGTGGTACGCACGCCCCTGGTGCTGAAAATATCTTTCAAGCCCAGAGGAATACCGGTCAGAGCTGCGCCCCTGCCCTCCCGGCAGCGGATATCCGCAGCCGCGGCCGCTTTCAGGGCCTGTTCATCACAACGGGTGATAAAAGCGTTCAGCTCGGTATCGCTGCTGCTGATACGATCAAGACACTGCTGCGTTACCGCAACGGCTGTTGTTCGGTGCTCCTGAAGATCCTGTCGCAAACCGCTGATCGTCAATTGTGTTACTGACATGGGAACCTTCTCTCCTTCAATCTTGTCGAATTATTCAATCACTTTCGGCACCTGGAAACAATCATCCGTTCCCTGCGGGGCATTGGCCAGGGCGGCTTCGGCCCCAAGCGACGGCAACACCTGGTCAGCACGAAAAGCGTTGGCCATGGGCACGGCATGCGCGGTTGGCACAATGTTTTCGGTATCCAGCTCATTGAGCTTATCGACATAGGCCAGAATCGCATCCATCTGCCCGGTCATGGTGTGCAGTTCCTCCGGGGTCAGACTGAGCCGTGCCAGGCCGGCAACGTAGGCGACATCCTCTTCGGTAATCTTCATATAACCTCTCTGCTTTTCACGGGGCGCAATCATACCGTTATTATTTACACCGACCTTGCGACTGCGCTGCGCGCAGCATGACAGCAGGATCAGGATCGTTAGCAGGCCGGGGCAGGCTGGCACCAGCCCAGGCAACTTCCTCGCAAACTCGACAAGGTAGCACTTCCTCCGTCATCACATCAAGCCGCAGTCGCAGTGTATTTGATGACGGCGGCGGCAACCTCAGCCACCGCTTTGCTCCCCGCCGCATCGGGATGGCTGATCATGTGCGGTTCGCCGGCATCACCGGCAACAACGACCAGGGGATCAAGGGGCACCTGGGCCAGCAGGGCAACGCCGGTTTTTTCTGCCAGACCAGTCGCTCCTCCCTGCTTGAAGATGGGGGATGATTCACCACAGTGGGGACAGATGAAGCCGCTCATATTTTCTACCAGACCCACCACCGGCAGGTTCAGTTCGCGGCAAAAGCTCAATGACTTTTCCACATCGGTCAAAGCAACATCCTGGGGGGTCGTCACCACCACGGCTGCTGACTTGCTCCCCAGAAGCTGAACCGCGCTTAAGGGTTCATCTCCGGTGCCCGGCGGGCAATCCAGGAGCAGAAAATCCAGGTCTCCCCAGACCACATCGGCCAGCAACTGCTGAATGGCGCCGTGCTTCATCGGTCCGCGCATGATAGTGGCACTGCCATCAGCAGGAAACAGGAGCCCGAGGGACATCAGTTTGACCCCGTGCACAGCAAGGGGATGAATCCCTTCTTCATCCACCACCGGTCGCTCACCGATGACTCCGAACATGGTCGGCAGGCTCGGCCCGTGCAGATCGATATCGAGCAGACCGACCTTTTTACCTGCTTTGACCAGTGCCAGAGCAAGGTTGACCGCCGTTGTACTCTTGCCGACGCCACCCTTGCCTGACATGACGATCAGTTTTTGTTTTACCGTACACATGCGCTTATCCAGCGCCTGCCGTAGTTGTTGTTGCTGATCCTGTGGATTGCCGGGCTGATTGACCGAACAGCCGGCATCCTGGCAGCTATCACAATTTCCCATGGTTTCAATTCTCCTTTGTTTTGGTGGTATTTCTGAGCCAATAGACCCCGAGGGAATCTATCTGCTCTGCACTTTCTTCATCGTCATAACCTTCCCGTTTCAGCGCTCTGCCGTAATCAGCCAGCAACTGTTCCGCCGCCCTGACATCTCCCTGGGTGCGACAGACCTCAAGCAGTGGCCTGATCATGGCATCTGCCGTGGGATCAAGAACCAGACCTTTGCGCAACAGGTCGCAGGCTTCCTGAAAACAGTGCCGCCGCAGCAACAGCCGGGCCAGCATTTCAAGTTGCTCCAGGCGCAGATGATTAAACTGACCCCGGTGGCGCACGAGATCCTCGCCGATGTCGAAGCCGTTCAGAAACTCTCCCTTCCAGAGCCGTTCCAGCCGCCACAAGGTCTGTTCAGCCTGCCAGTATTGCTCCCGCTGCTGATGGTAACGGGCGGTTTCCATGCCCTGCAGATAGATTTGGGCATCAATTCTGACATGATTCAGCGACACCATTCCTTTTTCCAGGACCAGGTAGCGGTTGCGAACATCTCGCCCAAAGACCTCTTCGAGGGCCTTGCGCAGCCGTGAGTGGGCCGCATCAAAATTGTTCCGTGCCTTGACCGGAGTGCTGTCAGGCCATAACTGGCCCATCAGCACCTCGGTGCTTAAGATCTGTTGCGGGGTCATGAGTAACTGTGCCAGCATCAACCGTGAAGACTGCCCAACCTGCTGCAAATCAAAGCTATCTCCCCCCTTGTGGAAACTGAACCCTCCGAGGATATCCACTTCCAGCATTTCCAGTGGCTGCTGATGTTCATCCAGCTTTATACGCAGATATTTTTCCAGCAGCGGTGCCAGCAGTTCGCACTCAGCGGCCGTGGTCAGCAACGGCAGCAGTTGTCTGAGCAGGTCGGTTGTCATCCCCAGGAAAAACCTGCTGCGCTGACGTCGCAACAGGTCAAAGAACCGCTGCAGATACTGCTCGCTTTGTTCAATCTGTCCGAGACGCCGACAGGCGACGGCCAGCCAGGCACAGAGACCGGGTCGCAGGCGTTCCTCTGCAACCTGTTCAGAGAGCTCAAGAGCCTGCGCCAGAGAGGTGCGCGCCTGTTTATTCTGATCCAGAACCATGTAGGTGGCCCCGGCCAGCAACAGGTTCTCCACGCGACACACCAGGCCACCGGCCTGGTCACGCAGGTCCAGTCCTTGTTGCAGGTCAACCAGGGCCGCATTGTCCCGACCGCAGACCGCCCGGATCCAGCCACGCAACTGAATGAGAAAGCTCTGTAAATGGTTGCTGTTCACAGTTCTGGCGGTAATCAGAGCGCTATCGATCAACTGCTCAGCCTGTTCCGGTTCATTCCGGGCAAACAGCAGGGTCGCGGAATAATAACCGTGAAGAGCCTCTGCCAACGTGCGGCGATAGAGTTGTGACGGGCATTCACGGGCCAGAAAAAGCTGTTGTTGGCGCAGCCCCGAGAGGGTTCCAGCTGCCAGCAGTAGATCAAAAGCCGTCTGATGAAGCAGCAACTGTTCGAGAAAACTGTTGTCATCCGGCAGACTGCTGTAAGCCTGCTCAAAAGCGGTTCCGGCCACCAGCGACCGCCCCTGATGCAGAGCCAGCCGGCTACGCAACAGATGCAGCTGGAATAAAGAACGTGGCAACTGTGCCTGCTGCGCCTCAGCGAGAGACCGGCTGAGCAATTCGTGCACCTGATCGAGTTCTCCGGCAAAACAGAGTTGCGACAATCCCAGGGCGTGGGCAACAGCCAGACGCTCAGTTGTCTCGAGGGACGGCATCACTTCGCGGGCCTGGCAGCGAAAATCGCGGTAACGAGTTTTCCACTCATCCCAGGACCCTTCCACATAAATCGCCTGCAGCACCTGCCACGACCAGGCCAGAACCTGACCGCGGCGGTCACCACTGCGACGGAAAAGCTGACTCGCCAGTTCCAACCAGAGGTCGGCTTCCGCACTTAAATTATCGAGTCGGACAATTCCGCGAAACAAGGATTGCCAACCGCATTGGGCAGCAATATCGTCCGGCACCCGGTCAATAACAGGTAATGAAATGCCGACATTTTTCTGATCCAGCAGCTCCAGTCCGACCTGGCTTAACAGTTGGGAAACGTCGGCATATTGACCGGCACCAATCAGGCAATAAATCTGCTGCAGCAACTGGCCGTGCTGCCGATACCAGTCAGCAGCCGTCCGGAAAACGTCCAGCCGTTCCTGCTCGGTGAGCAACTCTTTGGCCCTGGAACGCAGCAACGTGCGGATCTGCGGTTGAAAGAGCAGGCAATCTTCCTTTCCGTCGATTTGAATCAGCGACAACTGATGGCGCTTGAGATAGCCAAGACCGGCACCGATATCTGCTATCTCACTCAAAATTGCGGCCAGCGGCAGCGGAATACATTCAAGCAGGGCCAGTTTGAGCAGGGTTCGCCGCCACGGCAGGGGCAGATCAGTGATCAGCTTTTCATAGAAGGCCTGGTCATCCGTGCCGTTGGCCGGGGGCAATTCTGCCGCAAGCTGTCTGATCCACTGCTGATCGCTATCGCTCAGAGGACCACCACCGGAAACCAGGAGACCACTGAGCCAGCGCAATTGAGCCGAATGGCCTTTGAGCTGTTCTTGCAGCCGGACATTACTGGATTCCCGGATGCGTTCATTTTCACAGAGCCGCAGCATCACCTTGATGCGTGCCAGCATCTCAACATTGCTGATCGGCTTGCTGATAAAATCGTAAGCGCCAACGTCAAGACCCTCGGCGCGCAGCGCCGGCGAAGCGATGTGTGCGGTCATCAGCACCAGCGGAATCCGATCGGAACCTGGATGCAACCGTAACCGGCGGCACACCTCAAGACCGTCCATGCCGGGCATCTGTACGTCGATGAAAGCTCCGTCAATCTGATGAGCGGCCGCTAGTGCGAGCCCGTCATCACCACTGGCGGCCGTCAGCACCTGCACATGAGGAAGATCCATGTGGATGATGTGTGCCATCAGCTGCAGGTTGGTGGGGTTGTCATCGACCAGCAGCAATGTATAAGACGTCTGATGATCCTGCATCAACTCACCTTGTCAGCCCGGTATCAGCCCGGCAAACTTGAGCAGTAATTTTTTTGTTCCCACTGAATTGAAATAGACAGTTACCTTGCGCTTATCGCCACTCCCTTCAAGACGGCGAACCACGCCTGGACCAAATTTGAGATGCCGAACCCGTGCTCCGAGACGCAACCCGCCATCGTCAGCCGGCGGCACTGCGGTCGCTGCCGCGGATCGGCTCGGCTCGGGGTCTGCTGCTGTGGCCGCTGGCGCAGGTCGATCAGGCTCATCCTCTGAGACTACCAGATCTGCCAGTGCGGCGAGGTTATGGGTACCTGCCGATTGCGCCGGGGCCGGGCCGGTGACCGGTTGGTTACCGGCGCCGGCGAGCAGGTGCGGCGGTATATCAGCAAGAAAGCGGCTGGGCGCATTGAACTGCCAGGTGCCGTAGACGCGCCGGCGACGGGCATGAGACAGATACAATCTGTTCATCGCCCGGGTCATCCCGACGTAACACAGGCGCCGCTCCTCGTCCAGGTCCTCGCTGCCGGTGCCGGAACGGGAATGGGGAAACAACCCTTCTTCCATGCCGGTGATGAAAACCGTCGGGTACTCCAGCCCCTTGGCCGAGTGCAG
>JAWLDI010000058.1:0-14391 GCA_041686715.1 Pelovirga sp. | reverse complement strand
AGCAATTATTGCGGCACAGGGTCTGGACAGCTGTAGAAACAGGTATCCGCTTTTTAGCGGATGCCCAGATAACGACAGGTCCGGCGCGAGGTGGATTCGCTCGCTACAGCCCCCTGTGTCACTCAACTGCAAGGCGTGCAAACGAAATTCGAATCGACTACGTTCAGCACGGCCTGGCGGCGCTTTACTATTATAAGCAGTACGGCAAAACCAGTCCCCGGAGGTGTACCTTGAATCCGTGATTTTGAGGACGGCTATCTAACACGCCAAACGCTTATACCCCTCGTTTTTAACGGATCCTTCTTTACCGAACAATGACACATCACATGGTGCTTATTGGTCAGAATATGAAGCGAACGAGAAGCTCAAAGAGGAACCGAGAGAAAAAGTTACCCTCTTGGTCATTTATTGCTTGCAATTGATAACCACTATCAATATAGTAAGAGTCAACAGAACGAAACTTGTTGTGGCAGGCGAGCCAAGTTCTCTTGAATTTCCTCCTTTTTGTGTGGTCTAAAAAGGCCAGCTGTGGCACCTCCCCGCAGCTGGCCTTCTCTTCTTGCTGATTTTGTAAATGAAATCCCGCCCGTATAGGTTAGTGGCATGAGGTTCATGGCGCCATTGAGATGTGCAAACGCGCAGAGATGAAAAGTGTGTTTCCTCCTCGTATTTGTCTGTAAAGAGGTATATAAGTTTTCTGTTGCTTTTCTGGACTATTCTTCTTTCAGGTAATCATCATGTTGACTAGCGCTCTACAGAAAAAATGGATCATGCAATTTATGGTGCTGATCTATCTCTTGCTCAGTTTCGGCACTGCCAATGCTGTCTTCTGGTGTCACGCAGATGAAAACTCCTCCCATCTGAAATTAAATCCTATCGGCAAATGTTGGGTCAAGTGTTCTTCGGATTCCGAATTGCTTCAGCAAGGTTCAGAAATTCCTCAGTCAGCAAGTTTATCCTTTTCACCTGGAGACGATTGCCTTGATTCTCCGGTATTTACTTCCGCCCTTCCTGCCTCAAAACTGTCCGAACCGGTAAACAAAAATTTATCAACTTCATTCGATACGACTTATCTTTCCCACACTCCCGAGCTGAACTTGGGGCTTGCACAGTTAGCCAAACTCAATCTTCCTGGCTACTTACCCGAATATGAAACGTTACAAGTGCTGCGCACAGTTGTCCTTCTGCGTTAAACCTCTGTCTACACCACCCCCTTAAAAAACAACCTGCAAGAAAAGATCATTCTTGAAGCTTGCATCATCGGCGCACGGCACATGCGCGACTGATCGGTATTGACTCCTGGGGCTGAACAACGCATTGAGGTTACGTTACTGATGTTCACTCTGTTGTTACCGGTCACCATGTTTTTTTACCGGTGGGTTACGGTGTCAGGTTAAAGGTGGGTCCGCCATCCCGGGTTCTGCACTTTCGATCCCATTTTTGATGACTTTAGGGAGTATTTAGTAATGTCGCAATCTGACAAAGCAACGAATACAAACTGGATGTTGCTGTTCTTGTGCTGGTTCCTGGTCAGCCTCTCGGTAACAATCAGTATCTTTTTCAGTTCCGTTTTAGAATATCAGCCCTGTGTCCTCTGCTGGTATCAGCGTATCTGCTTGTTTCCCCTGATCTTCATTTTCGCTGCAGGACTGTTCCCGACGTTTGATAAAAGCGTTATTAAATACGCATTGCCACTGACCATCGCCGGTGGATTAACGGCTCTTTACCATACTCTGCTCTATGCTGGGATTATTCCGGAAAATATTCAACCCTGCTCCCAGGGTGTCTCCTGCACTGAACGGTACTTCGAGTTGTTCGGTTTTGTGTCCATCCCGATGCTGTCATTTTTCGCCTTTTCAACCCTTGTCACCCTGTTAATCATCCTGAAGAGGAGAACCTCAAAATGAAATATGCGCTCGTTGGAATTACTTGTCTGGTACTGGTTTTGGCTTTTGTGGTTGGTAATAATTATTATCAAGAGAAGCAGGCGCAAAAGTACGGTTTTTTGGCGGCAGAAAACTCCGAGCTGTTTGTCAGGGATCATTCGCGAACACTTGGTAGTGATGACGCCAAAGTTTACCTGGTTGAGTTTATGGATCCGGCCTGTGAAACCTGCGCTGCTTTTTCTCCCTTTATCAAACAAATCATGGATGCCAATCCCGGTAAAATCAAATTGGTACTCCGCTACGCTCCGTTTCATGAAGGTGCTGACGATTTCGTCAAAATTCTTGAAGCTGCGGGGATGCAGGGGAGGTACTGGGAGACTTTGAATGTGATGTTTACCACCCAGAATATCTGGGCTAACCATCACAATTACCAACCAGAGAGATTATGGGAGATTCTCCCGAGGGCGGGTGTTGATATCGAGCAAATCAAAAAAGATATGCATGACCCCGCCATTGCCAAAATCATTGCCCGGGATATGGCCGACGTGAGAGCACTTGATGTACAAAAAACTCCCGGCTACTTTGTCAACGGCAAGCCGCTGCAAGTTTTTGGTTACCGCCAACTATCCGAGCTGATTCAGTCAGAATTGAACGTACAGTATCCGAACTAGTGAGAGCAAAGATAACTTTAAAGACAGGACTGGTTGAGTGACTCAACGCCACTTGACATCTGGAGGAATACACCAATGAGCAAAAAAAATAATAGACAGAAGAAATCCACAGGCCAGGCTGCTGCGCAGCACGAAACAGCACTCCGCGCAAGGTCCGTGAAACAGGGGAAGAAGAAACGACCGCCGGTCTTGAAAAAAAGGAAGCACCCCAACTGGCCAGTGACTGCACTTGCCGGAATCGGAATGGTCCTGACCCTCTATCTGACGCTTGCCGTATGGCTTGGAGATGCCCCTCTGTACTGTGCTGAAGGGAGTGCATGTGATATCGTTCAGCAAAGCCGTTGGGGAACCTTTCTCGGCTTGCCAACGGCATTCTGGGGGTTCATGACCTACGCTGCCCTCGCTTTTATCGGTTTTAAGGTTCGCAATCCTGAGCGACATTGGAAATCAGCCTGGATTGTTGCTTTAGTTGGCGTCGGTTACAGTCTTTATCTCACATTGGTGTCTCATTTTGTCATCGACGCCCTTTGCCCCTACTGCCTTATTTCACTGTCAATGATGATAGTCACTTTCGGAGTCATCATAGCTCAACGGCCTGAGGGCATGAAAGATTTCAAGTTTGCGCCCTGGGTTGCTGAAACAGTCATTACGGCACTGATTATTGTCGGCGGTATGCACCTGCACTACAGTGGAGTCTTCAACCCGGCGGCCGGGCCCGAAGATCCCTATTTGAAGGGGCTGGCTACGCACCTTGTCAAGGAGGATGCTGTTTTTTATGGTACTTTCTGGTGACCGGCCTGCGAGGAACAGAAGGTTCTGTTCGAGGCATCAGCTAAACTGCTCCCTTACATTGAATGCACGCCGGGTGGCCGCCGGTCACCACAAGTAGCAGAATGCAGAACTAACAATATTAACGCCTATCCAACCTGGATCATCGGCGGAAGAAAGTATGAAGGCCTGCTCAAACCTGGTCAGTTGGCTGCGCTATCAGGGTACTCCCTAAAAGAATAGGAACAGCCAGCAACCATGTGTTGACGCATGGAGATATTCAGCCAGAAAGTTACGGCCGAAGCTGTAACAATGGGATGTGCGGTACCTGGTGTGAATTTCACCACAACCTTTGTTTTGCCTGGATTCTTGGTCAACGTATGATCGTATCGATCCGACAGGGCAAGGTAGTGATGGCGCTGTTGTCGTTCCCACCCAAAGACAAGTTAGATTTATGCCTCCCTTAAGGGGCGCCAATTACCGGCGTAGGCAAGGACGGGGCAGTGAGATTGCAAGAATCAAAGCGACAGCAGTGAGGCTGCCGCCGGTATTTGCCGCATGGCATTGCGAATTGCCGTTGCCGGCTAAATGGAAATCCGCGATTGCGCGACTCTCCGTCAGATGTTACTTATTATCGATCATCCCAAATTCCTTGCAGCCACGCGTGGTTATTATGAAATTCATTCACACATCCGACATCCACCTGGGCAAAAGTTACCGCAATTCTACCGGAGAGAGCCAACGTTACGATGACTTCTTTACCTGCCTGTCGGGTATTTGTAATGAGGCCATCAGCGAGCAGATCGATGCCCTGTTGATCGGTGGTGATCTGTTTCACGTCGGCCAGATTCTGCCGAAAACCTTCGCCCGGACCATCGAGACCCTGCAGCCCCTTAAAGATGCGGGAATCCCCTGTATCGCCATTGAAGGTAATCACGACTGGATTCATCGTCGCGACAACATCTCGTGGATGGAAGCCCTGTCACAGATGGGCTATATTAAACTCCTGCGACCGACACGTACTGCCGATGGTGATTACCGCTTCGATCCTTTTGATGATAAGACCGGCAAGGGCGGGCACATTGAAATCAACGGGGTCAATATTTACGGCCTTGGTTATATCGGAGCCCAGGCCGGTCATCATGTGGAACGCATCTGTACAGCGGTCAACACCAGCAACAATCTACTGCTGTTTCATGTCGGTATCTGGAAGTTCAGTCCGGTTGAAATCGGCAACATGAAACTGGAGGAGGCCCTGCCGCTGGCTGAGAAGTTCGACTATGTCGCTCTTGGCCACGGGCACAAACCCTATGTCATCGAAACTGCAGAGGGTAAGCCATATGCCTTTAATCCCGGCTCGCCGGAGAGGGTCAATTTTGGCGAAGAGAACTACGACAAGGGTTACTACTTTGTCACCTTCGACAACGGCCAGTTCGTACCGGAAATCAGGAATACGTCGCCGCGGCCGATGTTTGTTGAAACAATTGATCTGAGCGGTGCACAAAATGCCGAACAGGCCCTCGCTATGTTTCGCGAACAAGTTGTCACCAAGGTCAACAGTTCCGGTCATGAACGGCAACCTCTGCTTGAGCTGAAGCTGGTTGGCCGAGTGGGGTTTCATCCTTTTGAATTGGGGCGTGAACGGCTGAAAACAGTGCTGGAAAAATTGGTTGACCCGCTGCACGTTGAGATCAAGAACCACCTCTCCCTTGTCAGCAGCGCCGACGAGGAGAATGAGGGCAATAAAAGCCTGGAGGAGATCGAGCAGGAGGTTCTGCATGAGTTGATCAAGTCCGGCAGCGAATACCAGGGCCGTGAGGAAGAACTGATCCGGCTGTCCATCGCCCTGAAGAATGCCGTGCAAAGAGGCATGGTCGACGGTGATGATTTGCTGGCCCTGCTCGACCCGGGGGACAATTGATGCAGCTCCTCGCCATCCATCTCAAGAACATCAAGTCGCATTGCGACACCGAACTGAACTTTTCTCCCGGCATCAATGTTCTCTCCGGTCCCAATGGGGTTGGCAAAAGTACCATTTTTGAAGCGATCGGCTATGCTATGTTCGGCGTTGATGCCCAGAGTTTTGTCGGCAACGTCGACCGTTTCGTGACCATTGGCGCCAGACGGGGCGAAATTGCGGTTGTTTTTGAACCCGGGGATGACGAGCGCTATCGTGTCAGTCGTACCGTCGGAACGCCCTCCCGGTGGCTTCTGGCCAAAGAGCTCGGTGGCGATTTTGAAGTAGAAGAACACAAGGACAACAAGGAAACCGAGGGGCGGTTGAAAGAACTGTTGGGTCTGCGCTCAAGCCGTTCCCTGGCGGAGCAGTTCGAGTTGGTGATCGGCCCCTTTCAGCACGACTTTCTCGGCCCCTTTGTCATCAAACAGACAACCAAACGACGTGACAAGTTTGACGAAATTCTCGGTATCGACACCTGGCGTAAGACCTTCAACGAAACCAAGGTATTGACCAATATCATCAAGTCAAAGATGGAGGTCCTTGAAAGCGCCATCGGCCCGCTCCAGAATCAGCTGGCCGAGCTGCCGGCGAAACGGGATGAGCATCAAGCGGCGAAGAAGAATCTTGAACAGGCCGAGAAGAATCTGGTTTTGCAACAGCAGCAGCTCAAAGACCTTGAAGGGGTTCTCCTTGCTGTCGATCAGCGCGAAAAGGATCTCAAAGGGCTTGAAAAAGAGATCGAAAGCCTGAAGGAACGGATCAGTAACGGTAACGAGCTGATCGGCAGGCAGAAGCTTCTCGTCGACGAAGCAGAAAAGGCTGACAAGATTATTACCACGACCACCTCCGGTAAAAAAGCTTACGAACAGGCCGAGAAGCAACTGGGTGAACTGCGGCAGCAGGTCAAGATTCAGCGGCAACACGAACAGGAAATCGCTGATCTCAAAAACCAGGTCGGCAGGCTGACAGAACGGTTGAAGGTTGAAACGCAGTCGCTCCAGAGAATCCGGGAGGAACTTGCCGTCGAAGAGAAAACCCTGGCTGACAGCCGGAGGGCGCTGGCGTTTGATGATGAGCAAAAGGCCCTGTCTGAGCGACTGCCGCAAATCCGCGTAAACCTTGACGGAGTACGCGAGCAGCTTGGGTTGCTCGAAGGACGTCGGGCGGGCCTGGAGGAGGGGAGCGAAAAGCTTGCGGAGGGGATATGCCCGTTCTTCCAGGAACCGTGTCTCAATATCGCCGAAAAACCTCCGGGCGATGTGTTCACGGCCAGGTTTTCTGAACTGGATCAGGTACGCCGGCGTCTTCAGGAGGAAATTCACAAGTTTGAACAGGAGGAGAAGGCGGCAAGTCAGGCCAGCGATCAGCTCAAGGCGGTTGCCGTCAAGCTCGAAGGGGTGGATGCACAGTTGGCCAGACTGGCGGAGCGTCGTAAAACCAGCGACTTAAAGGCGGAAGGTCTGGCCGAGTGGCAAAAGGAGCAATCAGCAGCGCAGCAGCAACTTGATGAAAAACAAAGGGTTCTCGATACTTACAGCCGATTGCAAGCAGACATCGAAGCGGCTGAAAAAGAGAAAATGCAGCATCAGGGTGCTCGTGACCGTTATGTCGCCAATCAGCAACAGGCGGAAGAATTGACCCAGCGCCGGGCCGACCTGGACAAATTTAACAAACACCTCAAGCAGTTGCACGAAGATCTGGTAGCAAAGGAAGCAACCTTCAGTAAGGCAGGGCAGGAGTATGACGCCGCCGCACATGAAAAGCTGCGGCAACAGAAGGACGATCTGTGGGGTGGTGTCAGTGCCCTCGGTCAGAAAATAAAAGGGTTGGCCATTGACGTTTCCCGTCTTGGAGTTGAGGTCGAAAAACTCAAAAAGATTGAACAGGAAGTTACCGCCAAGCGGGAGCAGATCAAAAAGTATAAGCAGAAGGATGACCTGGTCAAGTTTCTGCGTAATCGGGTGTTCCGGAATGTTTCAGCGCATCTCTCTGAACGTTTCCGGGAGGAAATCAGCCAGCGAGCCAACCGGATCTATCGAATTATCGCGGAAGCCGATGAGGAACTGGGCTGGGGTGACAACTATCAGATTGTATTACGCGATATGGTCGCTGGTGATCTGCGTGAACGAGCCGATGACCAGCTCTCAGGCGGCCAGATCATGAGCGCCGTTGTCGCCCTGCGTCTGGCCATGCTGCAGACCATTGGTGCCCGGATCGCCTTTTTCGACGAGCCGACCTCGCACCTTGACGTAGCACGCCGTGAAAATCTGGCCCACGCCTTCAGGGCGATTGATGTCGGCAAGGAAGAGGTTTCCGAACACTGGTACGATCAGCTGTTTCTGATCAGCCATGATGTTGCCTTTACCGAGATTACCGACCAGATTATTCCCCTCGTGTAAATTGTCCAAAACCAACCTTCCGTAGCTACCGTTTTATTTCGTCTCCCTGAAGGGGAGGTTTTGACCATTTCAAGCGGATGATTGGTGCTAAACAGGTCACGGAATGTCACGTTCAACCAAGAAGCTCGTTGACCTGATCGCAGATGTGGCGGGCAATCGGCAGGGCGGAAGTTGCTGCCGGTGACGGAGCGTTGCCGACAATCAGGCTGTGTTTTCCGGTGACAAAGAGAAAATCATCGAGGGTTTTGCCATCGGCCTGTACGGCCTGGGCACGTACACCCGACGGGTAGGGGCAAAGATCATTGAGTTCAATCTGCGGGCAGTAGTGCTGGGCCAGCTTAAGGTAACCGGGGCGATAGAGGGAGTTTTTCAGTTCGGTCAGGGTTGGTCCCGGGTATTTTGCAATCAGGCGGTAGAGACCGGAATAGCTGAACATGTCGACCAGGTCGCGCAGGTTCATGCTCCAGCGGCTGTAGCCTTCACGGGCCAACGCCAGGGTGGCGTTGGGGCCGACAGTGAGGGAGCCGTCGTTCATAGGGGTCAGGTGAATACCTAGAAACGGCAACTCCGGATTAGGAATCGGGTAGATCGGATGGCTGACAATTTCGCGTTTATCGACCGGTAGTTGGAAATATTCACCACGAAACGGCAGAATCCGGAACGCCGGTTCTTTGCCGAGCATACGGATCAACCGGTCGGAATGCAGACCGGCACAACCGACGACACATTTAGCAGAAAAACGACCGATGCTGGAAGTGACCTCAGCCCCTTGATTCTCCCCTATACCGGTCACCTTGCAGTTGGTGTGGATATCCCCGCCAGCCGCGGTAAAAAGCGCTGCCAGTTTGTGGGTGATTTGGGCATAGTCAACGATCCCGGTTGATGGCACCCAGGTGGCCCCCAGGCCGACAATGTTAGGCTCTTTCTCTTGCAGTTGCTGCTGATTGAGTACCTCGACAGGAATATCGTTCTGGCGACAGCGTTCAAGCAGGTCCTGCATCCGTCCCAGCTCGGCATGGGTGGTCGCTACCAGCAGCTTGCCGGTTTCACGGAAGGGAATCTTGTGCTTTTTGCAAAAGACTTTGGTGGCCTGATTCCCCTCACGGCAGAAGCGTGCCTTGAGACTTCCCGGCTTGTAGTAAACGCCGGCATGGATAACCCCGCTGTTACGTCCGGTTTGATGCAGGGCCAGGCGTGATTCCTTTTCCAGGACGGCAATCCTGCTATCCGGATAATCCTGCTGCAGCTGGCGGGCGGTGGCCAGGCCGATAATGCCGCCACCAATAACAATCACATCATATTGTGCCATCAATGTTACTCCTTTGTCGGTGGCCAGCAGTCGAGCCAGCCTAGATCCAGTAGGCCGTAGAGTCCGATGAGAATCGCCTCGGCAGTATCGTGGCGCAGCTCCGTCGGTTTTTTGTGGCCAAGCAGATGAATAACACGCGCGGCCATCGCGCGGGCCTGTTGTTTGGCAATGTTGCTGTTTTTGTGCTGTCGCGCATAAAAGAGGCGTTCTCGCCATGTGTCAGCGTGTAACTGAACAAAAACGCGTTCCAGTTTCACCGTTTCACGCTGCCACAGTTCGGCCAGAGGCCCCCCCCCTTCAAGGTAAATATGCGTCGGCAAGGGGGGGCTGCGCAACAGTTTAGCGATCAGTCGTTTCAGCTTCTGCTGATCTGCCAGATGGTGTGAGCGATACCAGAGCAGGCGACCGTTGCGGTGATACAGAGCCAGTCCTGTATGCAGGCCGGCATCAACCGCGAGGAGATGCGCTGGTGATTGACCCTCTAGCAGGTCGTCAGTGATCTTCATTGAAGCGCGGGGTAAGATATTGCTGATAAAGGCGAACGGCCAAATCCTCCTCGCTGTGATCATTGATCTCCGCAAAGGTCAGTAACGGGTCGGCCAGCGTCAAGCCGTCCGGCTGCAGTCCGGTCCAGCGGCATTGGCGACCGAAGGTCTGCAGCAGGGTGATTTCTCCTTCCGGGTCGGCCGTCAGGTGCAGTTGCAGCATGGTTTTAAGCTGTTGTTGCGGTTCCAGATAAAGAACCGCTGTTTCTGGTTGAAAACCGCGCGTCATCAGGGTCGCTCCCAGTTCGCCGCCGATCAGTACTTGGGAACTCAAATTTAATTGCTTCAACCGTTGCGCCAGGTCGATCGGGGTGTCGCCTTTGGTCAGTGTGCAGCGTTGCAGGAAAAGTCGGGGGCGCAGTGTTTCAATGTAGCCAAGCTGCCAGCGCTGCAGCAGTTCTTCTATCGCTGTCAGCTGGCGGCGACCCTTTTCATCAAGCACCAGGTTACCGCGCTTTTCCAATTCCTTGAACAGGCTACCGATAGCACCCAGAGCAATGCCGGCGTCATCAGCCAGAGCGCGGTAGGTAGCATTGATTGCCTTACGGTTGCGCAGCAGCAGGTAAATCAATTTCAGTCCGCTGGCGCGGAACAGGCGGTCGACTGTGGGTGGTTTGGGGGAGTGTTTGCGACCACTGATATCGACATACAGGGGCATCTGGTCAAGATAGAGGTTGCCGGCACAGTCAGCATGCTCGATTTTATTCTTGCGGAGCTTTTCCGCCATGTTGGCCGAGATATAGTTGCTCACCAGCAGCGGGGCCGCGTCTTGTGGGGCGGGCGATGTTTTCAGCTGATGAATGACCAGGTCGACAATATCCGCAGTCAGTCGTGGCGCCACCTTGATGTAATAATAGCGATTTCCCCAGGGTCCGGACAGGCGGAAAGCGCCGGCAAAAGGACCGCCGATTTTCTGCATCATGAATTCGATCTTCGCCTGCGGGATGCCGCGAATGGCCTGCATGCTGTTATAGATGATCTGATCGTCTTCAAGGCGTGGCTTGCGTGGCATATAGAGCCTCATTGAAAGAAAGCATGTTCACTTTGAAAAATTGTTCATGATTGTTAAGAGGTGCCAGAGCTGATGATTGAAGTCAAGAGGGAATAGCATCAGGGGCGCGGACGTGTGGATTTAATGCCAATAAAAAAAGGCACCCCGACAAACTATTGTCGAGGTGCCCGGGGCTGTTCATATAATCCGGAAAGATTATCTGACGTCGCGGGTCAGGCTCGGATCATAAATAGGATCGCCAGCGTAACCAAGCTGTTCCCAGTCAAGGCGGGTATTTTTGCCATGACAATCGGCACACCCCAGAGCCTGCTCTTTCGGTGAAACCATGTGGTTGATACGCCAGTACATGATTGTTTCAGTGAAGTCATATTCTCCGCTGTATTCAAGGCCACTCGCCTTCATCCCGGCGGCCGCAGCAACATCCCAGTCAAAGGTCTGCCAGTAAGCCTCGTCATCACCTTTTGGACCCCATACCTTGGGTGTAATGAGGTACATGTTGGCGGTATCATAAATCTGCTGGGCAGTATGCACTTTAAAGGGATAGATTTTCGCCTTGCCATCATTTTTAGATCCGAGGGGGTAGTTCAGTTTTGTGACCTCATTCGGATCAATCTTGTCGCCGTGTTCGTAAACACCGGCTGAGCCATTGTACCAGGCGTAGGTGGGAACAATGTTTTTGCCCCAGGTGAAGTGCCCTTTACGTTTGTCATACACAGGGCGACCGTTTTCATCTTTTTCAGCCGGCAGATCCTGTCCCGCTGTGGACCAGTCCCACGAAGTTTTGGTGGCCACCTCTTTGGCAAAGGTGGGAATGTGACAGGTCTGGCAGGCAATGTGGTTGCTGTGGGTGTTCAGGGTTTCCCTGCTGTGGACATTGTCACCGTGACAGTCGACACAACCGATGTGGTTTTCGCCCGTAGGGGAAACAACCATGGCCTGGCCGCTGATATTGTGGTTTTCGGTAGTATGACAGTCGGTGCAGGTATAATCCATTCCCTCAGCAGCCATGTGGACGTCAATGTCGCGGCTGGGATTGGCGATGCTGGAATCAAGATCACCGTGCTTGACGGCATCTCCGCCGCCACCGAAGAAATGGCAGGAGCCACAGGACTCACGGGAGGTTTTGCCGACATTTTGAGCCACCCGCTCCAGATTGACTTTGGGGTCCGGTTTGCCGGCTCCGGTCGGTGTTTTCTTGTAGCTGCCGGTTGTGTCATGACAGACCAGGCAGTCCACCTTGGTCTGATCGGAAAAATCAAAGTTCTGGTCTTCCCAGCCATAGCCGATGTGACAGCTGGTACAGCGTGGCTCATTGGCAGCAACAGAGACGCAGAAATTATTGATGGCGTTGATTTTGCCGCGCTCGACCCGCTTGCCATCAACCACCTGCGACAGACTCCAGGTCCAGTGGCTGGTTTTCATGATATCCTCAGCAGCGCTTTCATGGCAGTAAAGGCAGGTTTCGGTGACTTCAGGACCATTTTCAAACGGACCTCGAACAAACTTGGAATGATCTACCGCCAATGCTGTTCCGGTCCAGATGAGGATCAGGCACAGGAAAAATAACAACCGACTGCTTAACCGAACATACATAATTCTCTCCTTTTCTCCAGTAATAATAGGTTGTTGCTTCCTTGTATGGGGGCTCTGTCATTTCATTGACGGCAGTTGCCAGCTTATGTCAACCGTGGCAGGTCATCTGGCATGAGCATCCGTGGAAGACAACAAATTGTCAGACCCACATAAAACCTGCACATTCCAAGGAACGACAGGCGTGCAGAGGTTACCTTATGTCGATACATGATGCAACATGAATTATGTGCCAATATTGACTGCCAAACCGCAAATAGCAGGCATTATATTGAATCGCTATTTTCCGGCAGAATGCGCAAAAAGGTCAGTCCATTTTGCCGAGGAGGACTTCACGGGGTTTGCCGCTGCCGTCTGATGGACCGACGATACCTTCCTGCTCCATTTTTTCGATCATGCGCGCGGCGCGGTTGTAGCCGACGCGCAATCGTCGCTGCAGCATGGAGATAGATGCCTGGCGGGTGTCGGTAACAATTTTGAGAGCTTCATCCCAGAGATCATCGTAGTCGTCTTCATCAGTCTGTTCGATAGCCGTCGGCGGCGCGGTCAGAATCGATTTGTCGTACTCCGGCTTGCCCTGACGTGAGAGAAATTCCACCACCCGCTGGACCTCCAGTTCGGAGACAAAGGCGCCATGGACACGTTGCAGGTAGCCGACACCCGGAGGTAGAAAAAGCATGTCACCCATGCCCAGGAGTGCTTCCGCGCCCATGGAGTCGAGAATGGTACGCGAGTCGGTGCGGGAAAAAACCTTGAAAGATATCCGGGTCGGAAAGTTGGCCTTGATCAGGCCGGTGATGACATCGACACTCGGACGCTGGGTAGCAAGGATCAGGTGAATGCCGGCGGCTCGCGCCATCTGTGCCAGCCGGGCGATGGATTCTTCAATCTCACGACCGGCAACCATCATCAGATCGGCCAGTTCATCAACGATAACGACAATATAGGGAAGGTGTCCGTGTTCAAGCTCTTCCGTGGCGATTTCTTCCGGCAGGGGCGGAAGCTCGACCATCTCTTCCGCTTGATCCTGCTGTGGTTCCGGCTCAGGGCTGCGACTCTCCTTTTCTTTTGCTTCCCTGGCGAGCTTGCGGTTGTAGCCGTCGATGTTGCGGACACCCTTATCCGCCATCAGCTGGTAGCGTCGTTCCATTTCCCGTACTGCCCAGTTAAGAGCCAGGGCCGCTTTTTTGGGGTTGGTGACGACCGGCAACAGCAGATGGGGGATGCCCTCATAGATTGACAGCTCGAGCATTTTCGGGTCGATCATAATCAGTCGCACATCGTCCGGTGTGGCCCGGTAAAGTAAAGACAACACCATGGTGTTGATAGAGACCGATTTGCCGCTGCCGGTGGAGCCGGCGACCAGTAGGTGGGGCATGCGCGCCAGATCAGATACCACGACCTGGCCGAAGATGTCTTTGCCGAGCGCCAGGGGGAGTTTGCCGCCGTCTTTGTGGAAAGATTCGGAGTCAATGATTTCTTTTAAGTAGACCGTTTCCCGATCCTTGTTGGGAATTTCGATACCGACAACGCCACGACCGGGTATCGGTGCGACAATCCGGATGGAAACCGCCTGCAGCGCCATAGCCAGGTCATCCTGGAGGTTGGATATCTTGTTGACCTTGACACCGGGTGCCGGCGAGAACTCGTACATGGTCACTACCGGCCCCGGTTTGACCTCTACCACATCCCCCTCGACGCCAAAATCGAGGAGTTTTTTTTCAAGCATGCGGGCTGCCATGGTCAGGCTGTTACGGTCAACCGGCTTGGCCGGTGCGCCATCGTGTTCGAGCAGGGACGCCGACGGCATGTGGAAATCTCCATCGGCCTCAAAAAATGAAAAAGCGACCTGGTTTTCTTCTTTGTCGGCACGTCCTTTCTTCTTTTTTTTCGCCGCTGCCGGCGTCGTTGTGGTCTTCTGTTCACTGGTAACGATTGCCGGTTCTTTCGCGCCGCGTTGCGCCATGGTCTTTTTTTTCATTTCCCTGCGTGCCCGACGAGCTTCGCGACGCATCTCCAGCCGCCGGCCGAGGCGGTCAAGAAGTCCGTCAATAAAGAGAACAAAGGAAAACCGGGTCGATAGAATCAGGGCGACCAGAAAAAAAACAATCAGGACAATGGCAGCACCGCCGATATTGAGGTAGTGAGTCAGCATCTGTACCAGGATACGTCCCAGGGTGCCGCCCGCTTCGTCAATTCTCTGACCGAAAATGAGAACACTGTCAATACGCAATGCCAGCAGGGCTCCCAG
>JAWLDI010000057.1:0-14403 GCA_041686715.1 Pelovirga sp. | reverse complement strand
CGACAAAACTGCCTGCGTCTACGAGGGTTTCGGCAACCCGGCCGCTGAATGGTGCTGTCACCCGAGCGTAACTCAGGTTGGCTTGTTGAGTTATCAGGTCCGCCCGGGCGGCCTCCAGCTGAGCTTCGAGTTCCTGGTGTTTGACTTCAGCGCGCTCCGCACGCACGCGGGCTATCAGATCTTCTTCATAAAGCCGTTGTAAGCGTTGGCTGTCCAGCCGGGCCTGCTCAGCAGCAGACTCGGCAGCGTTGATACTGGCGCGGGCGGCGGCAATAGCGGCATGCACCTCCCGGGCATCTACGGTAGCCAGCAGATCGCCGGTGCTGACCATATCACCGGGTGCAACCTCCACTGCCAGCAGGGTCCCGGCAATGCGGGTGCTGAGGATAGCGCGTTTGCCGGGGCGGACAATGCCGGGTAGCTCCTCGCTGACAGGATATTGCCAGGCCTGGACACGGGCCACCGTGACCTCAGGTTGTTCAGAGGGGGGAGCTGCCGACTCAGGGGCTTCAGCGGAGCAACCGGACAGGACCAGAGTCGCGAGAAACAGGGACAGAAAGCATCGGAACAGCTTCATAACTGCCCTCCTTCTGAAGCCGGAAGGGGATCGTGACCATTCTGAAGCTGGTAATTCATAGCGGAAAGTACGGTCTGATAACGTGAATCAATCAGCAGGGCCCGTTCCCGATTGAGACGGGCCCGTGCGGCCAGGAGATCTGTCATCGAACCAACCTTCTCCTGATAGCGTCGCGTTGCCAGTTGTGCAGCGCGCTCAGCTGCCTGTACCGATTTTTTCGCAGCTTGCCAGATGGAAAAGCTCGCCTGCCACTGGTTCATGGCAATAGACTGTTCCCGGTGAACGCGACGGCGGGTTTGCTCCAGCTGGGCCCGGGCTTTTTGCGCCTTTGAGCGAGCTTCGGCAGTTCGACCCTGGCGGCCGAAGCCATCAAAAAGCGTCCACTGCAGAGAGACTGCCACCAGCCAGCCATCGGCTCTATCCAACAGCTCGCTGCCCCGTGCCCATTGTTGTCTGGCCAGCAGATTCACCCGGGGAATCCAGTCAGCTTCGAAAGCGCTGGTGCTGGCATCAGCGGCGGCAACGGCCAGCTTGCGGGCCTCCAGATCCTTGCGTAACAGCGGCTCACCAGCAGGGGTCGGTGGCAAGGGGTACGGCATAGCATCCTGTAATTCAAGCGACCTTTGCGGGGCCATGCCCAGCAGGCTTTTCAACCTGTACTGAGCTTGTTGCAGTGTTGTTTGGGCCTGTACCACACGCGCTTCACCAGCGGCCTGTTCGGCTTCAGCCTGTTCCATATCCAGGCGCGAGGACAGTCCCTGCTGATAACCGGCGCCGGCAAGACGGGCGGCTTCGCTGGTGGCGGACAGGGAACGCACCGCCGCCTTTTCATGTTCCTGCAAGCGTAGAATATCGAAGTATTGACGTGCTACTTCCAGACGTAGAGCCTGTCGCCCCCATTGTTCGGACAGTCGGCGAGCATTCACGGTCAGTTCAGCAGACTTGCGCTGCTGCAGAGCATCGGCATGATAGAGGGGCTGAACAATCTGAATGCCGGTCAGAGTTCCTTCTACCGGCCCCAGGTCGGCACGCTGGAGACCCGCAGGGACCCCGGCGGTGGGCACGGGGACACCGGTTATCAGGGAGGAATCAGCCCGCAGCCAGACAGCATCAGCACTGATGATCGGCAAAAAGGCCTGGGACGACTGTTGCTGAACGGCTTGCGCTTGCCTGGTTTCTGCGGCAAGCATTTGCAGTGTGACCGCCTGCTCACTGGCAATAGTCAGTGCCTCATCCAGCGACAGGCTACTCGCTCCTCCGGGAATCAGAAAAACTACAATGGTTATAAGCCAGCTGTAACGCAAAGGAATGTCCTCCCGTTAAAGTAAAACGCAAATGATTGACAATGGACAATGAATATCGACTAACTTCCTCTTTACATTTTGTCGTTGCTTTTATATCCTAATGATCGACCACACTTATGCAATAGTTATAATAACGTAAAATGCTCGATTGCTATTTAACATTCCAGTGAAATATAAAAACATTCGTTTCAGCCTGCTTTATCTCTCAATGGTTGACGTCTCAGGACGCTACAGCTTGTCTGGTTTGTCTAGAGAATCACATACTTTGTTCGGGCCACAGCCGTCGGAGCACCTTCTCGAACTGGAGGGTTTTCTGTGGCAAAATGGCTCCCTCCCCCTGGAAGCAACCGACCAGATCATAAAAAACTCCCATCCGCACCGGAGAACATGACACATGAAGCCAGAAAATGATCACAAGAACAAGGCTGCCGACAGGTCCCGCACAGAGGCAACCACCAGCACAACAACAGATCACGCCGGCCCTGCCGTTGATGCTCATACTGAAACCGGCAAGGCCGGCGACGCTTTTCCCATCGTCGGCATTGGCGCTTCGGCCGGCGGTCTTGAGGCGATTGAGACTTTCTTCGAAGCGATGCCGGTGGACAGCGGCATCGCCTTTGTCGTTGTGCAACATCTGTCCCCCGATTATAAAAGCCTGATGGTCGAGCTGCTGTCACGCAAAACAGATATTCCTGTCCAGCGTGCTGAAGATGGAATGCGGGTGGAAGCGGATCATATCTATCTGATCCCCCCCAAAAAAACCCTGACGATCTTCCACCGGCAACTATTGCTTGAGGATAAAAAGCCGCGTGAAAGCAACAGCCTGCCGGTCGATATCTTTCTGCGTTCCCTCGCTGAAGATCAGGGGGAGAGTGCCGTCGCCGTAATCCTCTCGGGGACGGGCAGCGACGGAACACGTGGGGTTCGCGCCGTCAAGGAAGGCGGTGGACTGATTATGATCCAGGACGAAGACAGCGCCAAATTTGACGGGATGCCTCGCGCTGCGGCTTCCACCGGTCTGGCTGATTTCATCCTGCCGCCCCAGGAAATGCCGTCACAATTGCTGGCCTGCCTGCGCCATCCCTATACGGCGCGCCAGGAACGCCAACACGAAGCGCTGGCAGAAGAAACAGGCATGACGCGACTGTTCTCGCTGCTGCGCGCCAAAACCAAGGTCGACTTCACTTACTATAAACCCAGCACCATTACCCGGCGGGTCGAGCGCCGGATCGCCGTCACCCAGTCTGAAGACCTCGATGCCTACGTTCGCTATGCCGGGCAGACGCCGGCCGAGATATCCGCACTCTACCGTGAACTGCTCATCGGTGTTACCAACTTCTTTCGTGACCCCGCTGTCTGGAACACCTTACGCGAACAGATCTTGCCCGAATTGTTCACCCAAAGCAGCAAAAGCGAACTCCGCTTCTGGGTAGCGGGATGTTCAACCGGTGAAGAAGCCTATACGCTGGCCATTATCTGTCACGAAGTTCTCGAGGCAACCGGGCTGGCGCGTGACATCAAAATATTTGCTACCGACGTTGACCGCAACGCCATTACCAAGGCCGGCATCGGCCTGTACCCGGAGAGTATTACCGCCGATTTAACACCGGCCCTGCTGACCAAATATTTTCACCGCCGCGACGACAACTATCAGGTGACCCGCAGCCTGCGCGAGATGGTAGTTTTCGCTCAGCATAATCTGGTCAAAGATCCGCCTTTTCCGCGCATCGACATGGTCAGTTGCCGTAATCTGCTGATCTATCTGCAAAGCAACCTGCAGCGGCGCGCCCTCGAAATGTTCGCCTTTTCCCTGCGATCCGGAGGTATCCTGCTGCAGGGAACCAGCGAGACCGTCGGTGATATGGACGGGTACTTCGAAGCGATCGATCGCAAAGCCTGTATTTTTAAATCCCTTGGCAGGGCCCCGGAGCGCTCCGCTATTGATAACGTGCAGTTACCGACGCACGAAAAACCGGTGCGGTCGACGGCAGCTACGAGTTTCGGAGGCGGCAACCGTACCACCGCGCGGGGGCACGATCGACTGATTGAACGACTTTACGATTCGTTGTCAGAATTGTATGTCCCCCTGGCCGTTATTGTTGATGAAAATCTCGAAATGCTTCATACACTGGGTGATCCCCGCGGTATCTTCAGGGTGCCTGCCGGACGCGTTGTTTACGACATCTCGAAAATGGTCGAACGTGAACTGGCGATCCCCCTGGCCACCGGGATTCAGAAAGTCCTGCGCTCGGGCGAGGAGTTAACCTACTCCAATGTCAGGCTGCACGAGGGCGAAACGACGCGTAACATGCGTCTGCGCATGCGCCCTCTGCCCGGCAAAAAAACCGAAGAGGACCTGGTCGTCGTATTCTTTGAGGAGATCGAAGAAAAAAGCACCAATAACAGCGACAGCGGGAATGAATATGATTTAGACGCCGAGACGCTGCAGCGCCTGCAGGATTTAGAGCAGGATC
This sequence comes from Pelovirga sp., assembly GCA_041686715.1. Lineage (GTDB taxonomy): Bacteria > Desulfobacterota > Desulfuromonadia > Desulfuromonadales > Geopsychrobacteraceae > Pelovirga. The sequence continues at coordinate 10,048 of JAWLDI010000057.1, read as the reverse complement.
TCCAGTTCACCCGCGAAAATCTGCAGGCAACCATCGAGGAGCTCGAAACCTCGAACGAAGAGCTGCAAGCCACCAATGAGGAACTGCTCTCAAGCAACGAGGAGCTGCAGAGCACCAACGAGGAGCTGCAGAGCACCAACGAGGAACTTTATACAGTCAACTCGGAGTATCAGAGCAAAATCATCGAGTTGACCGAAGCGCGTAACGATGTGGAGAATCTGCTCTCAAGCTCGCGGATCGGCACGCTGATTCTGGACGAAGACATGCAGATTCGCCACTATTCGCCGCAGACCAGCGAAGTGTTCAATCTGGTCGAGAGTGATATCGGGCGACCGCTCCAGCACTTGTCACACAGTCTATGCGACCTGGACGCCGTAGAGATGGCCCGGCAGTCTCAGCAGCAGGACCGAATAATAGAACACGAAGCCCGGGATAAAAACGGCCACTGGTATATGGTGCGAGCGATGCCCTATCGTGTTGGAACGCAGGTGGTGACGGGTGTTGTTATCACCCTGGTTGAAATCACCAAACGAAAGCAGGCGCTAGAAGCGCTGCAAAAAAAAGAGTTCGACTTAAGACAATCACAGCGCATTGCCCGGGTCGGCAGTTGGCGTCTAAATGTGGCAACCAATGAGGTGGTCTGGACAGAAGAACTCTATCGGATGTACGGGTTCGACCCCGCCCTGCCCCCGCCACCCTATACCGAGCACATGAAGCTCTTTACCGCTGAAAGCTGGGAGAAGCTCTCAACGGCCCTGGCCCATACCAGAGAGACCGGAACTCCTTACAAACTCGAACTGGAGACCATCAGAGAAGACGGCACGCATGGATGGATGTGGGTGCAGGGTGAGGCCGTTGTTGATGCGGCAGGCAATACGGTTGAACTCCTGGGTGCGGCACAGGACATCACTGAGCGCAAGCAGACCGAAGAGATCCTTATCAAACTAAGACGTGCGGTTGAACAAAGCGTGTCCACCATTGTCATTACGGATGTGGACGGGAACATTGAGTATGCCAACCCGCAGTTTGAAAAATCCACGGGTTACACGGTTGAAGAGGCTCTCGGGCAGAATCCCCGCATCCTGAAATCGGACAACCTGAAACCGGAAGACTATAAAGCACTATGGGAAACAATAATAGCCGGAAAAGAGTGGCGCGGAGAATTCCACAACAAACGTAAAGACGGATCCACCTACTGGGAATACGCCACCATCTCACCAATCCGCGATACCACCGGGAAATTGACCCATTTCCTCGCCGTTAAAGAAGATATCAGTGAGCGCCTTGCCTCCCGGAGGGAACTTAAGCATAGCCAGGCCCAGCAGCGCCGGCAGCATGAACTTTTGGATGAGGCTGAAAAGATTGCGCGCACCGGCAGCTGGTTCTGGAACCTGGAAACCGACAGCATGACCTGGTCGAGCAACCTCTATCAGCTCCTGCAACGTAAGCCGGAAACGGATGAACCGGACTTTTCTGAATATCTCAGCTTCTTTTCGTCGGCATCGGTAGAGCAACTGCAACAGGCGGTGCAGGCTGCCAGAACCGCTGGTCAAGCTCACGAGCTCAAGCTCATGGCCGTTCGCAGCGATGGCTCGACCATGCCATGCATGGTCAGCATCAAAGCAGAGTCCAACAAAGACGGTACAATCACTCAACTTTACGGCTCACTGCAGGAAATTCCGGCATGAATATGAAAAAGACAAAGATGACCGAACATCTGCGGGCGCGGGCGGAGGATCTGCTGGCCCAGGTCGGTGAAAGCTTTCAGCCGGCGGATATCGATGACATCAACAAGCTACATCACGAACTTGCGGTCCATCAGGCGGAACTCGAGCTGCAGAATGAGGAGTTGCACCGGACCCAATTAGCGCTTCAAAGCGCGCGCGATCTCCATGTCGAACTGTACGAACATGCTCCGGTGGGATATGTGCTGCTTGATGCTGTCGGGATTATCCGTCGTACCAACGCCACCTGGCGCACTATGCTGCAGCGGCCCGACGATGATTTTTGCGGCATTCCCTTTGCCGAAACATTAACAGAAAGTGATGCCCGGATCTTTCTGTCGCGCTTTCGCTCCTTGTTTCACAATCCTGCCAACAAGCAAATCGAGTTACAGATCAGGCGTCATAACAGCTCCCCCTTCCATGCGCACATCACGGCCAAACGCAGTGTTGGTGAATATGGAGAAAAAGGCACAGATGCATTAATGGTCACTGTCAGTGACATCAGCGAACTCAAGCAGGCTGAAAAGGCGCTGCAACATGAACGCGATGAGGCAAAGCGGGCCAATGCTGCCAAGACTGAATTCCTGTCGCGCATGAGTCATGAGTTGCGCACACCGCTGAATGCTATTCTGGGGTTCGCGCAACTGCTGCAACTGCCCGGTGAACAACCGCTGAATGCCCAGCAGAGCAATAATATTAATGAAATCCATCATGCCGGCATGCATCTGCTGGAACTGGTTAACGAGGTACTCGATCTCGCCCGTATCGACAGCGGCCGGCTGGATATCAGCCTTGAACCGGTGGAGCTACGGCCGCTGATCGAGCGCTGCGCGGTTCATATTGAAAACCAGGCAAAGACTCGGGATATCCGCCTGAAACCGCCCGGAAATAACGATTATACAGTGTTTGCCGACCCACTGCGCCTGCAGCAGGTGTTGTCCAACCTGCTTTCCAATGCGGTTAAATATAATTGCGAAGGGGGCAGCATCACCATTGAATGTGCCATGGCCAAAGACCAGCATGTGCGGGTCAGTGTGCACGATACCGGCCGCGGGCTGAGCCCCGGGCAAATATCACGGCTGTTCCGCCCCTTCGAGCGTCTGGAATCGGCCTATGACGGCATCGAAGGTACCGGCATCGGTCTGGCATTGACGAAACATCTGGTCGAGGGCATGCAAGGACGTATCGGTGTAGACAGTGAGTTCGGCGCAGGCAGCACCTTCTGGTTCGAACTGCCGCAGTGCCAAGGGGCAGCGGTGGATCTTGATCTTAAAACACCTGTGGCGACAACTATCGTCACAGCTCATAGGCAGAACAGATTGCAGAAGATCCTGTATATCGAAGACAACCCGGCTAACCTGCGCCTGATACAAAAGATCCTCCTGGGCAGATGTGCTGATATTGAGCTGCTTGTAGCGAAAAATTCCGCGGAGGGGTTGATGGTGGCCGGGCAGGAACAGCCGAACCTGATCCTGCTCGACCTCAATCTGCGGGGCATGGATGGTTTCGAGACATTAGGGCACCTGCGCGCCGATCCTGCCACCCGAGCCATCCCGGTGATTGCCGTAACCGCCGACACCATAAAGCCTGACATGGAACACGGACCGGAAACAAGATTTGACGGCTATTTAACCAAACCCCTGAACGTTGAAACATTCATGCAATATCTAAACAGCGTCTTTAAGAAAAGTACGGAGAACAAATGATGAAAAGTGAGATCTGCAAAAATGAGTCGATTTTTATCGTGGATGACGAGCCTGTCAATCTCACTTTGCTGGAAAAGACACTACGCTCCCAGGGCTACAAGGACCTGACTCTTATCGACGACCCACGCAAAGTGCTGACGGAATATCAGACCTCACGCCCTGATCTGATCCTGCTGGACATCAATATGCCCCATCTGGATGGGTACCAGGTAATGGCACAGCTCCATAGCCTTAATGATCCCCTGTTGCCGCCTATTGTTATTCTTACCGCGCAGCATGACAAAGAGTCTTTGCTGCGAGCGCTGACCAACGGCGCTCGTGATTATATCACCAAACCGTTTGACCTCAATGAACTGCTCATACGCGTCCGTAATATGCTTGAAGCCCACATGGCGCACCGCTTGCTCTACGATCATAACCATGTGCTAGAGGATCTGGTTACACAGCGCACAGCTGAACTTCGAAACGCTTTAAAGCAAAAAGAACATCAGGCCACCCATGATCAATTGACCGGACTGCCTAATCGCATGTTGTTGGAAGATCGACTTGATCATGCCATCAGTCTTGCACAGCGGGCAAATACGCTGGTTGTTGTGCTCCTGCTTGATCTGGATCGCTTTAAAAATGTCAATGACGGTTATGGCCACGCCCTGGGTGACGAGCTTTTATGTATGGTGGCTGCGCGTCTGAAAATAACGGTGCGGCAATCAGACACGGTTGCCCGTCTGGGTGGCGATGAATTTATCATCACATTAACAGACGTTGCTAACATTGACTCAGTACAAACGATCATTGCCAATACGCTCAAGGCCCTGGCAAAACCTTATCCTCTCAGGGGGCGCAATTTCAATCTGACGGCGAGTATCGGTGTCAGCATCTATCCCCAGGATGGTAATGACGGCCCCACCCTGATCCGCAATGCCGACGTTGCCATGTATGATGCTAAAACACAGGGGAATCATTTTTCTTATTATTCCGAGAAGATGAACCACCACGTTATGACCGTTCTGGAAATAGAAAACGACCTGCACCAGGCCATCGACCATAACGAGCTGTGTCTCCACTATCAACCCAAGATTGACCTGTCAACAGGCCGACTTGCCGGCTGCGAAGCCTTGTTGCGCTGGAACCATCCGAAGCGAGGAATGGTCTCACCCGGCATGTTCATTCCGATTGCCGAACAGACCGGCTTGATTGTCGCTATCGGTGCCTGGGTGCTGGACCAGGCCTGCCGCCAGAGTTTAATCTGGCGAGCCCAGGGGCAGCCTCCGGTGCGAATTGCGGTCAACCTGTCCGCCCGTCAATTCCGCCAGGGAGATCTGGTGGCGACGGTCGGCGCAGTACTGGAGCGCCACGGACTGGATCCTGCCCTGCTTGAGCTGGAGCTGACCGAGAGCATGATCATGGATAATCCGACAGGTGCCAGCCAGACCCTGCAAGAGCTCAAGAGCCTCGGGGTATCACTGAGTCTTGACGACTTCGGTACCGGTTACTCCAGTCTCAACTATCTGCGCCGCTTTCCGGTAGACAGCCTGAAGATTGATCAATCCTTTATCCGCGATGTCATAACCGATCCCTCCGGGGCCTCTGTGGTTGCCAGCATTATTGATATTGCTCACAACCTCAAGTTGACAGCGATTGCCGAAGGAGTGGAAACACAGCAGCAGCTGGATTTTCTTATTGCCAGAAACTGTGATGCGGTGCAGGGCTACCTGTTCAGCAAACCGCTGCCGGCCCGCGACTTTGCAGGCCTGCTGAACCAGGAGCAGTTTTTCAAAACACAATAGTATTGCCGCCGCCGAAGAACTATGTGGACAAACAAAACCAGCGGGCCGGCACCACACCGACAGGTAATCTTTAACCACCAAGAAAAGTTAGACCATGATGACAAAACTACCATCAGACCACCATGAAAAAAAACGCTCGCAGCTGCCGCTTATCGCCTTCGTCGTGGTTGTGGTGTGGACCCTGATGATCGCTTCGCTCGGCAGCTGGCATTATTATCAGAAGAATCGAGCCGTACTTGAAAATGCCCACACCGCAGCTCGCTACAGCCTCAACCGGGACATGCTCTACCGGCGGTGGCTGATCGCCCATGGCAGCGCCTATGTTCCCGTCACTGGCACCATCACTCCAAGCCCCTTTTTGAGTCATCTGCCAAGCCGCGACCTGGTCACTGAAACAGGTGATATCCTCACCCTGATTGATCACTCCACCATGAGCCGACAGGTTCACCGGATGGCAGATAAACGGATGGAAACTCGCGGCCATGTCTTCAGCAGCAACCCTTTACGCCCGGAAAATTCCCCCGATCGTTTCGAGACCGAAGCCATCCAGGCTTTCAAACAGGGGGCGGAGGAGTGGTCCGCCCTGATTTCCGACCATGATGCCAGCTACCTGCGCCTGATGCAGCCGCTTTTAGCGGAGTCCGGTTGCCTCCCCTGCCATGGGGAGCAGGGCTTTGTGGAAGGGGAAATTCTAGGTGGCATCAGCGCCAGTGTTCCCTGGGAACCATACAGGAACACTGCAGCCGCTGCTTTACGCAATTACAGTATGGGCTATGGCAGCCTATGGCTTCTGGGTCTGGTATTTACCTTCATGACGTTCCGCCTTGTACAGCGCCGGGTGGTCGAGCGGGACATCCAGAAACAGCAGCGTTTTACGCAGGATGTACTGGATTCGGTCTCTGCACATATTGCCGTGCTGGATTACAACGGCGTGATTGTGGCGGTCAATGAACCCTGGCGCCGCTTTGCTGCCCGGAACGCCGTACCAGCAGAAGCCCCGGTTCCACGTACTGATGTCGGCACCCATTACCTCGATATCTGTCGGCAGGCCGAAGAGGCCGATTCAGAGGGTGTTTTTACGGGTATTGAGGCGGTCATGGCCGGGCGCTTAGCCACCTTCAGGCACGAATACCCCTGTCATTCTCCTGACGAAGAGCGCTGGTTCGAAATGACGGTCATGCCCTTATCGACCGAAGACGGCGGCGTCGTCATCAGCCATACCACCATCACCGAGCGTGTGCTCGCCGAACAAAACACCGAAACCGCCAAAGAGCGCCTGCGCCGCGGCCAGATGTACGCTAATATCGGCACCTGGGAATGGAACATCGCCAGCGGCGAGCTGTTCTGGACCGAACGCATCGCGCCCTTGTTCGGTTACCCGCAGAACGATCTGCAAACCTCCTACGACAACTTCCTCGCTGCCGTGCACCCGGACGACCGCCAGGCGGTCATTGCCGCGGTCAATGCTTGTATTGAAGAGGATCAACCTTATGACATCGAGCACCGCGTGGTCTGGCCCGACGGCACGGTACACTGGCTCCTGGAACGCGGCGCGGTTCAACATGACAGCAATGGCAACCCCCTGCTCATGCTGGGCGTAGTGCAGAACATCGACGATCGCAAGGCGGCCGAAGAGACCCTCCAGATCTTCAAGCACGTGGTCAATTCGGTAGTGGACGGCGTGCTGGTGATTAACACATCGGGCATCATTGAACTGGTCAATCCGGCGGCCTCGACCATTTTTGGCTACGACCAGCAGGTGCTGCCGGGCAAAAATCTGAACATACTCATGCCGGACCCCATAGGGGCGAAGCACAATGATTATATTCAGCATTATCTCGTCGGCCATGAATCCCAGATCCTGGATCGACAAGTCGAAGTCACCGGGAAAAGAGCTGATGGCACTGAGTTTCCGATGGAGGTGGCGGTCAGTGAAATCCATATCGGCTCGACCCGGTATTTTGTTGGTTTGCTCCGAGACATCAGCGTCCGCAAGCAAGCTGAACTGGCCCTGATCACGGCACGTGAAGAGGCCGACCGGGCCAACCGGGCCAAATCGGAATTTCTCTCCAGCATGAGTCACGAACTGCGCACGCCGATGAACGCCATTCTCGGCTTCGGCCAGCTGATGCAATACGGCGACACCCTGTCCGAAGAGCATCAGGACAGCGTTAACTATATACTTAAAGCCGGCAATCACCTGCTCGAACTGATCAATGGGGTGCTGGATCTGGCGAAGGTCGAATCCGGCAATATTGACCTGTCGCTGGAACCAGTGGCAGTGTGCGCATTGCTAGATGATTGCCTGGCGCTGGTGGGACCGATGGCAGATCGGGATAACATTACAGTCCGGCATCAGCAGCGGCAGGGGGCAAAAGTACGGGCCGATCGCACCCGTCTCAAACAGGTACTGCTGAACCTGCTCTCCAACGCCATCAAATATAATCGCGCAGGAGGCCAGGTTTCCATCGATGTACAAGCAGAGGGGGATAACCAGTTGTGTATTCTGATCACAGACACCGGCCAGGGCATTCCCCAAGACCGGCTGGCGGATTTATTTCAACCTTTCAACCGTCTGGATGCGGAGAACAGCGAGATCGCAGGCACCGGCATTGGTCTGTCTATCACCCGTGGCATCGTCGAGATGATGGCAGGCACGGTGGGCGTAAAAAGCGAGGTCGGGGTCGGCAGTACCTTCTGGGTCAAGCTGCCCCTGGCAGCGCACGGAGAGCCCGACAGCGAACGCGAGCTTACGGCAGACAACGAAACGGACAGCGGATTCGATCCGGAAGGAAGCTATTCTCTGCTCTATATCGAGGATAATCCCGCCAACCTCAAACTGGTAGCTCAGCTCCTTGGCCAGGTGACGAACATTCACCTGTTCACTGCCCACACCCCGGAACGGGGTATCGAACTGGCGCTGGCCCACCGGCCTGACCTGATTCTGCTCGACATCAACCTGCCCGGCATGGATGGCTACCAGGTGCTGGAAGCTTTAAAAAAAGAGACCAGTTTGCAGCACATCCCGGTAATTGCCATCACCGCCAATGCCATGCCCCGCGATATCGAACGTGGCAAAGCGGCCGGCTTCGTTGACTACCTGACCAAACCACTTGACATTACCCGGTTCATGGACACGGTGAATCGTTACCTGGATACTAAAGCGGGATGAATTCCGACCGGGTCAAAACCTGTCCAATGTCCTTCCGAAAAAGGCGGTGGAACGTGAAGCAAACTTCTGCCGGCACGAGTTAGGCTTCGGCAACCGGGGTGATATTAAGCAAACGCTGCTGTCGTTGCGAATCGGACAAGCCCACCTCGCCGCCGCTCTGCTTGAATTTCCTGGCGGCAGAGTTGGAAAGTTTGGACAGGGTCTTGGTGGGGGCAAGAAAACGGCAGCAAGCAGCCCTGGTACATTCATCGAAAAGACGGCGAGTTGATCGCCTTCGCCGGGGACGATCGTATGACAGATCAGCGCCACGGTCAGGACAAAAATCCAGCACTCATGGCAACCTGATCATTATCGCAACAATGTTACCGGCCAAAAACAAGATCTGACCGCTAAGATTGAAACTGACATATTGAGGAAGAGCCAACGACTATAACATGCCTAACGACAGCAGAACTGCCTGCCGCGCATGTATTTCTGTCGTGTCGTAAAGCTCAACCTCTGTATCAGAGCTCTGAATCAACAGACCTATCTCGGTACACCCCAGGATGACACCTTGAGCGTCGCGCTTGGCTAATGATGTGATCACATCCAGATAGAAGGTTTTTGATTCGGGTATGATGCTACCCTGACACAATTCGTTATAAATCACAGCGTGAACACCTTCTCGTTGGACACTATCAGGCACAACAATCTGAAGGCCATGTTCCCTGAGACGGTCGCAGTAAAATGCCTCTTCCATCGTAAAACTGGTCCCCAACAATCCGACACAGGATATTCCATCTTTTTTGAGCGCACCAGCCGTTGCATCTGCAATATGAAGGAGGGGAATGTTGACGGCCCTTTCAATCTGAGGGGCAACTTTGTGCATCGTGTTCGTGCAGAGGACGAGAAAATCTGCCCCTGCCGATTCAAGAGCGCGGCCTGCTGCTCCCAGGATTTCCGCTGTTGCATGCCAATCTCCCTGCTGCTGTAAAGCTTCAATTTCAGCAAAGTCAACGCTGTAGAGAACGAGTTTGGCTGAATGCAGCCCGCCAAGTTCGTCCTTCACCATTTGGTTGATCAGTCGGTAATAGGTCTGGGTAGACTCCCAACTCATCCCCCCGATCAGTCCTATTGTTTTCATCGGAGATCTCCGTCATCTCGTTTCAATATGTAGTACACCGGTCACCTCAACATGAAAAATTCTGGTTCCGCAGGCGCTTCCAGCTTTATAATCGACAGCAGCAGTGCCTCGCTATTTCCGCCATCTATGATCCCGGTCTCCACCGATCTTATAAATGATACTGCATTGCTCTGGGGATAATTTTCGGCAAAGACGGGCCGGTTGGCTTCTCACAAAACCTGGGTTAAAAGAAAACCCCGCCTGGATCGCCGAGCGGGGTTTTTCTGTTCCTTATGGTCGTGATTTAATCTCACAGCCCGCCACTCCACGAATCTATTCCCAGCGACCGTCACGACGGCGACGCAGTTCGATATCGATCGACTCAACCCGTCCTCGATCACTGATAAATGAACTAAGTAGCAGGCTGACGAGGCTGATAATAAGCGATCCGAGCAGGGCAGAGCCGAATCCGTCTACTACGAGGCCCCCTGCAACACCCGAAGTCATCAGCAACAATAGAGCATTGATCACAAAAGTAAATAAGCCGAGGGTTAACA
>JAWLDI010000056.1:0-14549 GCA_041686715.1 Pelovirga sp. | reverse complement strand
GTAGTGGAACTGAAGATTGTAGATTGAGTGCGAGCCTTTGTCGTTTGTGTATTTCATTGTGCCATGGTACAGTATAACCCAAGTCATTACAACCTAAAACCGCCGTTCATCCCCCACCTTTCGGAAGGGGACTTCTCGGCTTAGATGTTAAAATAAAAAAACGGGCAAAGATATATACATTTTTTATGTGTGATTTTGATTTTTGAGCATTTCTTCGATATAATACAAACAAATCAGAAAGGAGGAATGCCTATCGAAAAAGACTCACATCATTTGAGAAGGTTTTCCACCCAGTCGGTGTTGCCAGACACCGGCACTGCCCGTGAACAGGGCTTGTTCTGAAAATTACAGAAAACAGCAAGAAAAAGGCCCGCACAGCGGGCCTTACACTTTTCAGGGCAACCCACTCACCGTTTTTGAATTTGACATTCTCCCCCCTGAACGACGGGGTTTGCCGCAAATCTTGATCAGCACCTCCTACTCCCATTCCAGTCGATAAAAAAGATCAGCTCCAGACTCTTCACCGAAAGTAGACTCCAGCTCCAGCCTGTTGCTCAGTCGATAGCGGATGCTGATCTCATTGGAATTATTGAACAGAGAATAACCAATGCTGACATAGAGATCGGGAGTAAAGTATTTACCGGTGGTGATTACCGAATCCATAGTATCCCCTTCCCCGGTTCTCAATTCAAGAACATCAAGGCCGAGACGCCCCTTTAACCTCTCCTGCAATACAATGGATTCTCCCTGCGACAGTAAGGCCCCGGCAGCAACCATCAACAAATCAGTATCGCCACCACTGCTGTCCAATGGTCTGCCCAGTACCATATATGAAAGAATGTCTGCGTCAGGCATAGCCGGTTCCGAAAAGAGGGTGACAAAAGGTTCTTGTGGGGTACCGGTAATCCTGACCCCGGCACGCACTTCCCCGGCACGGCGCAAGGCCAGTATATCAAGAGCAGGATAATGTAGCGGGACACCGGCATAATAGAGATCACCGCGCTCAATATCCAGAGCCACACCATAGGTCGAGTAACGACCACGCTCTACAGACAAGCGCCCTTGAGCGGCAAAGTCCTGTTGAGGGTCACTGTATAATCGCAACGATCCGGCAACCAGGGCTTCTATTCCGGACATATCGAGCAGCACCTGATCACCAAGAACAAGATCGATATCAATATCGTGACGTATTCGGGTGACATTGCTGTCCTCCTGCTGACGATCAACAATGATAACGTCCGGGCTGCTCTGGACAACCTGTGGATTGACTTGATCCTTGATCATCGCACTGGGAAACAACAGACGGCCGCGAATGCGTAGCAGTTGCATATCCCCTTCCAGTTCCAGATCAGGACTGACATGGACCGTCAACTCACTCAGATTGACAAGGCGGAACTGGTTGCCCTGCAGAGAAAACTGATAAGCTTCAGGGTACCAGCCGTGCAGATCGACGTGACCCTGGCCGGAAATAGTACCATCCCCAGAGGTAACGGTGACAGCTGAAACCTCAAGCTGTTGTTTCTTCAATTGCGCGTCTGCAGAAATATCATAAAGACGAATGCCCGCCGCCGGAATGTAGAATTCTGCTTCGTCCAGTGCCAAGCTACCGGTAAATAATGGTTCACTGATGGTTCCAGACGCCGTTGCTGACAGTTTAATACGGCCCTGGCTGTCATAGATGAAACGCGGAAAAAACACAGAGAGCAATCCGTTTTCACGCAACTCAAGTCCGATGTCTCCTGAAATTGGTGCAGTATCGGAAAATACGACAGGCAGCTGGGCCGGGGCCCGAACTGTCAAGGAGCCATTGATATGTCCATAATCATGTTGTATATCGACCCCTCCTTGCAGATCATCCCCCTTCCAGTGCAGTTCGAAATCGGCTTTTTCAAGATCTGTTTCGAGGGATTGTTCGCCGTCGTACCAGAGCAATGAGCCGGCGGTTATATCGGCATGGCCTGCTGCAGTGAAAGAACCACCCCCATGCCACTGGCCACTGACATCACAACCAAGATGGCCCGCGGCGATCAGATCCGCCGGCAGCCACGACTGAAACAACTGTAGCGGCAAAGACCGACACCCCAGTTCAAGATCCATATTTTCAGGAAGATACAATCCTGCGGCCTGTGAGGTCTGAATCTGTAACAGCAGATGCCCGGGGGGGCCGATATCAAGGCGGATACTGCCGTCAAGACCACCAGGCCCCCAGCTCAGATTCAGGCGTGTTTCCGTATCTTGTAAGTACAGCTTTTGATAGTTCAGATCAGCAACCGACAAAGCAGAAACAGCCATATGGGTCTGATCCGGCTGATGCGTCAGGGACAGCTGTCCATCCAGAGTCCCTTGCACGGGAAACGGATCCAGCCAATTCTGCAGCCAGCGCAACGACAGATCATGCCACGAGGCCTCTACTTGTAGACTGTCTGTCCCAGGCAGATATTCGCCATTGAGGCTAAGTGACTGTTGAAATTCACCATCGAGGGTTAACGGTGAAAGGCTGAAGGTGTCAGGTTCAACAACTAGATGCGCTGGTTCTCGAAGTTGCCAACGGCTTGTTGCTGTCGTGATATGCAGCTGGGCAAGAGTGGCATTCCAGGCAGAATCTGCCCAACTCCCCTGTATTGAAGCAGCAAGGTCAGACTCTTGACTGCGGATATCGATGTCAAGCCGATGATCTGTCAGGGCTCCTTCAGTGACCAGGTCCACGCTGTCAATGATCAGATTTAGAGCATCTGAACCTAAATCTCGCGCGGTCGCTGTAGCCAAGAGCTGTTGTTCGGTGTCCAAAACGATGTCTCCGGACAGGGAGGCCAGTTGCCACGAATCTAAGGAGAGATCGTCGGCATTATAGTGGATATCGGCTTCAATAATAGCGTCCGTCCGGCGCAACCACCCGTGCGCCGCCAGGGTGCCTTCTGCCTGCGGATACAGATGACCCAAGCGTTCCACCGCAAGGGAAAAGTCGAGCTGCGACAGCAGATCACCCTGAGCTTCAAGATGTGCGCTGTTGCTGGTAAGGTTTAACTTGTTCAGGACCAGATTGTTGTCCTCATAGTAAGCATCGACAGTACCCGCCAGGGGAAAGTCGTGAAAAAATGAGTCCACCAGGTCCAGGTGAAAATGTGCCTGTGGCTGCTGCGCATGATGCCGATAAGTAGCCGAGAGTCTGGCATTAATCAGACCGCTGCTCTGTGGTATGAAGGGATCCAGGGACAGATTACGGATATCGATGTCTGTTGCAACTTCGATTGCCGACATCCAGTCAATACTGAAACCACCGTCAATCTCTGCGCCGAGCCATAGAGCCTGAAGCTGGTCAAAAGACGCCTGTTGGTGATCGCCGGAAAAATAACCGGACAAAGTCATGCCGGCAAGATCATGGCCTGACGATATCAGATCCAGATGTCCCTGATACATTGACTGAGTATACGACAGCCGGACAAGACCATCTAACCGCAGCGGGATATCTGCTTCCCGGGTCACATCCAGATGATCAAAAACTGCCTGGAGCTCAATAGCCGGTCCGGTGTCCTCCATCCGGAGCTGGCCTGACGCCTGGATTGCTCCCGGTCGTCGGGCCTGCCATAACATAAGGTCATCGACCTTCAGCAGGTTGTCGGCAATGTGAAAATCGCTATCGACCACAATCGGCGGCTGATCATTCAACAGGCCCTGCAATCTGATTGATCCAGCCAGGCTATTGTCATCAGCCCTGTTCACGCAGGTGTTCATGACCACCTTCTCCCAGGGCTGATCCATGCCACGATTTAACAGGGTCATTTTCATATCCAGGGAGGGCTCCGCCATATCCAGGGACAGGGAGGCCGCAACAGACAAATCGTCAATATCCAGACTGAACCGGCTGAGCGACAACAATCTGTTACTGAACTGCGCAGTGGTTTGCAGTTCATGAATAACGATAAAGCTATCCGGCTGCCCTACTGACATGTTTTCCAGATGCAGATCAGTCATTTCAACCTGAACAAGATCAAATAACGCCGGCAATTCCGGTAGTGACAGTGTCAACTCTGGCGGTTGCCGGTCATCCGGTTTCGAAGGAGGAAGAACCAGAACAGTATCCTGCACATCTACGGACGATAAGGTCAGTTTCAACGGATAAAACGACGAAACAGCAGCGACCACGTCAATACGGGCGACAGTCAGTCGGTACTGGTCCTGATCAATACGCAGATCATGTAATGACAGACCGCGAGCAAATGAACCCTCGATCCGCGAGATCCGGGCAGTATCATCAACCTGGCGGAGTAACTGCCTCACGGCATAATCGGTACCGGCTGAAGTGTACAGCAACCAGATTGCGCTACCAGCAATCAGACACAGCAGGATACAGAAAGCAAAAAATGTCCAGACAAGTCCCCTTACCATCCCAGCCCCACACTCAAATGCAGTCTCAGGCGGTTCTTTCTTTCTCCAATCTGCCTGGCGAGATCAAGGCGTATAGCCCCGATCTGGGTAAAATAGCGCAGACCGAAGCCGACCCCCTGTTTTAAACGATAGGTGTCAAAGGAATCAAAGGCGTTACCAGCGTCATAAAAGATCGCTGCACCCCACTTTTTAAAGAACCTTCTTTCCACCTCCAGACTTCCGACCAGCAAATGCTTGCCGCCTATGACATCGCCATCTTCATTGACCGGTCCTAGAGAATTGTATTTATAGCCCCTCACGCTGCGATCTCCCCCAGCGAAGTAACGCAGGGATACCGGCAAGGTCTTGAATGAATGGCGATGCCAGGTCGTTCCTCCGCGAAACCTGAAGAAAAGAGAAAACCGTTCGGGTAAAGGAAGCAACAAAGCAGCATCAGCACTGAGTTGCAACAAGGAGGTATCGGAAAAGAAATGTTCGTCAGCGCCTTGCAGCTCAAGCTGTATCCTGGCACCACGTTCGGGCGTCAGCGGATGATCAATCTGCTGCCAGCCAAATTTAACCCCCTGCAAGGTAAACCGCGACTGCTGATGGACATCACCAATCCGCGACCGCTCCCGGGTCGTGCGCACAAACAATGAACCAGTGTACCCCCCGCCAAAAGAGCGGCGGTATTCTGCTTGTGCAAACACCTCCCGTCGATAATAGGTGTCGACATCTTCCCGCTCGGTCCCGACAGTCAGGAGAGTCAAACTGTCAACCCGGCGGCGGTCCGGAATAGTATATGTTGCCTCAAGTTGTTGCCACCATTGGGCAAACAGCAGTCTGCCGGACAACTCATGGGCAGCATTCCATAGATTAAGATGCCGGTATTCAAGGGACAACCGCCCGCCGGTATCGGTGCCGTAACCGATGCCCGGTCGCAGCCGATGGCGTGGCAAGGACTTCAGCTCTACTTCAACCGGAATCCGGCCATTCTCCGCCAGTTTGGGTTGTGCGCGAACGGATACGGAGCTGAAAAGGTCAGCGTCACTGAAATTGATCTGGGTTTTTCCCAACAGGCTGTAGGTAAAAACATCACCACGTCGATAACTCACAAAACGGCGCAAAAAACGTTCCGGATAACCTCCAGCTTCTACATAGCGGGTTTCACCAAAATAATAGCGTTTCCCGGTATCAAAATGCAGGTTCACCTCTGCTTCTTGCTGATCCAGATGAATTAGAATAGCGTGCGTTGTAAAGTCGGCATCAAGATATCCCAGCGATACAGCCTGCTGGCGCAGGCCTGCTTTACCCTGTTCGTAAAGGTCCTGGCGCAAAATATCATTGGTTTGCAGTGGAAACTGATTCAGTTTACGCAACAGATCAGGGTGTTCAGAACCCTCACCGGAGATACTGATCTCCATCGAAGTAACCAACAACGGCGGGCCCGGCTCAAGATCGACGATGATGCGAAAACGATCTACTGCCGGTTGTTGCAGACGCGTGCTGACCTGACTGTAGAAATATCCATAAGGTTCTATGATGTCCCGAACCAATCGGGGCAGCTGACGTTGAAAGGAGCCAAGACGCTGACGATTAAGACGCTCAACATCAGATGAAAGGGCGGGAAGGGTCAACGCCTCACTGACAATCTGCTGCAGTGAGGCATTCGAACTGCGCACTTCTGTTTCCAGGGTGGCGGCGCAAACACCTGTTGATATGGAATAAAGCAGAAAAAATAACAGTAAAATTGAACGCATCGGGTGTTGGAATCTCAGGATGACAACGGCGCAATGGACAATGATTTTTGTAATACCCATATCATAACACGCAACGGTCCTGCCTGCTGAAAAAGATAGAAAAGTTATCTGTTGGCTCAGTTACGTAAGACTGCGCTGATCAGGTATTTTGTCTTGCTGCCGAAAGCAGCAAGGTCGAGACAAATATTACCAGCGACAGGCCCAGGCCAAAAAACAGCGGCGGCACTGCGATGAAAGGAAAAAAACCAAGTAAAATAACTGATGTCGGTGCCAGAGTGATAGAGATTAAGCTGGCCTTCCGTAGATTGGTGTGTGGTAGAAAAACAGCAAAAAGCAGAGGAAAACAGAGGGTGGCACCACGCAGCCCCATGGAAAGAAAACTCCAGTCCATGATCGCTGAGCCCAAATTGCTCAGCAGCAGCAGAAATGCTGCGAGCAGAACGGTCAGGGTGATAAGTCGGAAGACCATGAGTTCGTTGGTTGTTTTCTGTAAGTAGTGACGCAACAGATCAACTTTAAGTGTCGTGGAAACCCCAAGGGCAAGCCCTGAGGCCGTGCCGACCGCAGCAATCAGCAAGGTTGCAAAGGCGATCCCGGCAAAACCGGCCGGCAGATACGTCATGATAAAGGTCGGTAAAGCCAGAGCACTTTCCATTTCCGGCATCGTCTGGCGCATGTAAAGTCCCACCAGGATACCGAGCAGACCCAGTGGTGGGATCAACGCTGCACTGAGCAGCGAGCCTCTACGGGCAACAGCACTGCTCTGGGCGGAAAAAACAGCCTGCAGGTAGGTCTGGGTAGAAATAACGCCAACCAGCATCGACAGCAGATCAGAGACCCCCTCTTTTATGCCGTAACCGAACAGGCTGAACCATGGCCAGGCAGCAAATTCTTCAGTCAAACCACGCCACCCTCCTGCCATGTTGAGGGCAACAACACCGGCAACGGCCATGGTCAGATAAATCAGGACCATCTTGATCAATCCGGTCAAACCGGCTGATTTCATGCCGCCACCAAGGGTAAAAAAGACAACCAGCAGCATGGAGATGGTTGCGCTGGCGCCGATGGACAGATTGAAAAGAACAGCCAACACCGCACCACAGGCGAGCAACTGGGCAACAATCTGGATAAACATACCGATCGCGGTGAACAGGCTGGCTGCTGTTCGGACCCGTTCACCATGATAGCGGGCAATGAATTCAGGAATCGTCTGCGCCTGACTCTGGCGCAGGGGAACAGCAATAAAAAGCCCCAGAAAAAGACAGGCCAGACCGGCACCGAGAGTAAACCACCAGGCAGAAAGACCGTAGAGAAAAGCCAATTGTGCGGTACCGATGGTGGAGGCGCCACCAACAAGGGTCCCGGTGATCGCACCGAAGACATTGAGACTGGAAGCTTCGCGGCCGCTCAGGGTATATTCGATGCCACTGGTCGCCTTGACGTTGCCACCCCAGGCGAAATAGAAAATTCCTGCCAGGGTCGTAAAAAAAGCCAGAAGAAAAGGCATATTCAGGGTCATCGGTTAACCGTCAGTTATGAAACAGCCGATAACAGCTACCTCAGACTGCAAAATATTTGGCCTGTGGATGATAGCTGACAACAGCGGAAGTCGACATCTCCGGTACCATTTCGAACGACTCGGTGAGGTTGACACCGATACGTTGCGGGTGCAGCAGCTGAAAAACCGGCTTGTGGGCAGCCAGGTCCGGACAGGCCGGATAACCGAACCCATAACGTGATCCCTGATACCCCTGGGCAACATAGGCTTGCACATCAGTGTTACCCGCCTGAATACCCATTTCGATGCGCATCTGTTCATGCCAGTATTCGGCCAGGGCATCAGTCAGTTCAACCCCCAGGCCATGCAGCATCAGGTAATCATGGTAGCTGTCAGCAGCATAAAGCTCATAGGTGACACGACTGAGCTTTTCGCCAATAGTAACAACGAAAAACCCCACCTTGTCCCCCCCTTCTTTTTCATTGTGGAAAAAATCGGCGATACAGAGTCCGGCGCCACCTTGCTGACGGGGAAAATCAAAACCATAATCCTGCCCCTGATGCTGGACAATCAACTGGTCATTGCGGCTGTAACAGTTAAAATAACCATAGGTCACACGGGGTTCAAACCAGCCTTCACTGAGGCCTTCGCGCTTAAGACGTTCATACAGGGGCAAAACTGTTTCCTGCTGTAGTCGGTCATATTCTTCTTTAGACATCTTTCCACGCCGGTACCCCCAGCGACCGCGAAACAGAGCCGCCTGGTTGATATAATCAAAGAGCTTTTCCGCATCAATGTCCATGACTTGTCGATCACCGATGAAGGGAATAGCCGGAATGGTCCAGGTGCGATCAACAACAGCCTGTTGCGCCCCGGGTCGATTGGGTAGCGCAGCAGTAGCCGACCAGGTTGTCGAAGTCAGTTCTGATGCTTCAAACGACCGGACAGCTTTCAAGCCATCAAAAGCATCGGCACAATAGACAACCGCAGAGGGATATTCTGGAACACAATCGATAGCGACATATTTTCTGGTCAGGGCGGCGCCACCAAGCAGCACCGGCAGGGTTAAACCGGCATCACGAAATTGTGCCAGGTTATCTTTCATCAACAATGCTGATTTAACCAGCAGACCGGAGAGTCCGATCACATCAACCTGAAACTCTTTGGCCTTTGCAATTATTTCTTCTGCCGGCACTTTGATGCCGATATTGAACACTTTATAGCCATTATTTGTAAGAATAATATCGACCAGGTTTTTACCGATATCATGGACATCACCGGCAACTGTCGCCAGCAGTACCTTGACCTGACCGTCCTGATCAATTTTCTCCATATAGGGCTCAAGCAAGGCGACACTGAGCTTCATAACTTCGGCTGACTGCAGGACAAAAGGCAGCAGCAATTCGCCCCGCCCGAACAAATCACCAACCTCGCGCATGGCCGGCACCAGCAGACGGTTGACAATTTCCAATGGTTTCCAGCGGCCGCGCAACTCCGCCAGCAGATCTTCCAGTCCGTCCTTATCACCTTTCAAGACTTTCTGATGCAACTGTTCTTCGGCCCGCAACTGCGCCTGATCATCTTTATTGTCAACTTCCTTGACCTGTTCAAAATGATCGATAAAGGCCATCAAAGCCTCTGGGTGACGGTCAAACAACAGGTCAAAACAGATGTCACGATCAGCTGCGCTGATCGCTGAATAAGGAAGCACTTTAGCGGCAT
This sequence comes from Pelovirga sp., assembly GCA_041686715.1. Classification (GTDB taxonomy): domain Bacteria; phylum Desulfobacterota; class Desulfuromonadia; order Desulfuromonadales; family Geopsychrobacteraceae; genus Pelovirga. The sequence goes on along the minus strand of JAWLDI010000056.1, from coordinate 5,204 downwards.
CAACAATAGCAGTATTCAGGCCGGCCGCCACTGCCTCGTGCAGAAAGACGGAGTTCAGGACTTTGCGGGCCACCGGCCGCAAACCGAAACTGATATTACTGATTCCCAGGGTAAATCCGACCCCCGGCATTTCGCGACGGACCTGCCTGATAGCGTCAAGGGTTTCCATGGCGGCACCCCGCATGCTGACATCGCCGGATCCGATAGTAAAAGTGAGCAGGTCAAACAGAATATCCTGCGGGCGTAAACCGTGATAATCGACAACCCGCTGATAGATTTCTCTGGCCACCGCAACCTTGCGATCACAGGTCAGAGCCATTCCTTCCACATCAATCACCAGTGCCACTACCGCAGCACCATATTTTTTTGCCAGTCGGCACACCTGATCGAGACTCTTGCCGCCATCCTCCAGGTTGATCGAATTAATAATGGCACGACCCGGATACAGCGGGAGAACCTTTTCCAGAGTCTCAGGGCTCGTGGAATCAAACATCAACGGTGCTTTGCAGGAACCGGCGAATAGTTTGGCCAGTCGTACCATGTCGGCCTGCTCATCACGACCGGCATATGCGACACAAAGATCAAGTATCTGGGCGCCCCGCGCCTCCTGATCCAGTGCCACCTTCAAGCAGGCACTCTCATCTTCTGCCAGCAACGCTTCTTTGAACCCCTTCGACCCATTAGGGTTGCAGCGTTCGCCTATCAGAACCGGGGGGATTTCCTGGTGCAATTCAACCGCCTGATAAAGACTGGCTACTGACGGTTTCATAAGGACACCTCCCGTTGTGCCGGTACTGCCCCGGTCAGGCGCTCTGTCAGGGCGGCAATATGAGCCGGACTAGTGCCGCAACAACCACCAACAATGCTGACGCCCTGCTCGGTCACAAAGCGCCACATCTGTTCTGCAAAATGTTCGGGAGTCAATGGATAATGGGTCTTGCCATCAACAACTTCAGGCATCCCCTGATTGGGAATCACAGACATGCGACCGGGCCAATGTTCACTTAAATAATGAACATGGGAGGTCATATCCTGTGGACCGGTCGCACAGTTCAGACCAAGAGAAAATAACGGAAACGGCTCCAAAGTGGCTGCCACTGCAGCGATGTCACTACCGACGAGCATGGTGCCCTGCTGTTCAATAGTAACTGAGGCCAGCACCGGTACCGCCAGTCCGGCAGTTTCGAGCATTTCAAATGCAGCAACCAGAGCAGTTTTGGTCTGTAGCAGATCCTGACAGGTTTCTATAATAAGACAATCGACCCCGGCATCCAGCAAGGCGGCAATCTGCTCGGAGGTTGCGCTTTTTAATGCGTCTACATCGATATGTCCAAGCGATGGCAACTTGGTTCCGGGGCCGACAGAACCGGCAACAAAACAATTTTCCCTGTCGGAAATTGCGGTTCTGGCAATATCTACAGCTTTAGTGTTGATTTCACGGACCTTATCTTCCAGACCATATTCGCTCAGCACAACCCGGGAAGCGCCAAAGGTATTAGTTTCCAGGACCATGGCACCTGCATCAAGCATCGAAGTATGCAGGCGCTGGATATGCTGAGGAGCGCTCAGGTTGAGAAGTTCATTACAACCCTCGCAACCTCTCCAGTCAGTTGGAGAAATATCATAAAGCTGGAGATTGGTACCACAGCCACCATCGAATATAATTACAGGAACTTCTGCCAGTTTCATCTGTTATCCATTTATAAAGGTTTTGTGAAATAAAAAGACAAGCAGCTCAGCCACAGCGGCCGGAAATCCTGCGACCGGATGCAGCTGAAAAATGTCCATATAGTAACCAGAGCTTACCCGCCTGTCCAGCGTCAAGATTTATTGCCTTGACTTATATTGATCATGTTTTATTATTTAAACTTAACCGTAAGCCTTATGGTATGACTCATGGTCAGACAAAAAAGCAATGGGGACATCATGCAGACCACTGCACAACATGCTAAAATTGTTAAATTGATAAACAATAACATGCAGTTGCCCTCTCCTCCTGCAATTGCGGTGACGATTCTCAATGCCGTCAAAAAAGATGAAGCGCCGCTGACGGCCCTCGGCAATGTCATTGCCAAAGATCCCGCCCTGACGGCAAAAATGCTAAAAATTGCCAATTCGGGGATATTTTATCGCAAGGGGAATATTTCCAACATTCAAAGAGCCATGGTAGCTCTGGGCACAGATGTTATCAAGAACATTGCCCTGTCTTTTGTTATCACTTCAGACTACCGCAATAGCGCATGTACCGAATTTCATATGGAGCGTTTCTGGCAACAATCCGTCGCAGCCGGTGTAGCAGCTGAACTACTGGCGCGCCTGCTGAACCGACAGGATGAAAATATTTTCGTCACCGCTTTACTTAAAGATATCGGTGTCCTGGTGCTTTCACAGGAAAAAGGAACTATTTATAACCGGTTAACCAGCGATGTTGCCGACAATAACAGCCTTACCGAAGCAGAGAATAATCTCTTCGGATTCAATCACAGCCAGGTCGGATATGCCCTTCTGACGCACTGGCGTTTATCAGAGAACATTTGTGAACCGATTCTCTACCATGCCGACCCGGACCAGGCTCCCGACAACAGTCGGCCAATCGCTACTATCCTCTACTGCGCCGGTCAGATCGCCTCTCTGTGTCTCGACTATGGCGCCACCACGACAGCGCCGGCCTTGCATGAGGAGCTTGAAAGGCGCTTTGATATTTCCGAGCAGCAAACCTATGAGCTGCTCGATAAAGCCGCTAACAAAACCAATGAGATTATCAACTTCTTTGACATTGAATCGGAGGATATTGTCCCCTATTCCTCTTTACTGCAGCAGGCAAATGCCGAATTGACGCGGATCAACCTGAGTAAGGAGCAGATGGTTCTGGAACTCAATGTTGCCAGAGTTAAATCAGAACGGATGACCCGCCAACTTCAGGAAAGCAACGCGCGTCTGCGCGAGCTGGTTTACCGGGATGGTCTTACCGGCCTTTACAATCATCGCTACTTCCACGAAACCCTCGACAAAGAGCTGCTGCGCTCAAGACGCTATCATTCGTCCCTTTCGTTGATTTTATTTGACCTTGACCATTTCAAAAAAACCAACGATCGCTATGGGCATCCGGCAGGGGATATCGTGCTGATGAATGTTGCCACAGCGGTCTGTTCGGCTGTGCGCCCGTGCGATATAGTGGCCCGTTATGGCGGTGATCAATTTGCCATTATTCTCCCTGAAACCGGTGCTGAAGGCGCAAGAGTCTTTGCCTCACGGTTGCGCCGCTGCGTCGAAGGCATAGCGACCTATCATCAGGATCAGGTCCTTTATGTCACTATGAGTGCCGGCATGGCGACAACCACCCCGGAAACTGTTGAAGTGACCAAGGACGAACTGATATTAGCAACAGACCAGGCCCTGCTGCTGTCAAAAAGCAGTGGCAGAAACCAGGTATCTTCTCTGGACATGCGCCAGATCGAAAACTGACAACCATCTCCATTAACAGCCGGCTTCAACACTATTCAATCTGGATACTCATCCACTTACATGGTAACTTTGCACTGTTGTGATCAATTTGCCACAATACCGGGGCTGCCATGTCTGCGTCTGCTGAAGCACAATACAAGCTCGATTCTGTCGAAGACGGGTTACTGCTGCATTTGTTCGGCAACTGGTCTTTTACTGCCGGCATCCCTGACACAGACTCGCTTCTGCATGATATCAATAAGACTAAAACAGCCTCTATTGCTTTCAATACTGAAAAACTTCATAACTGGGACACAGGCCTGATAACTTTCCTGATCGAACTGCTTGACTTTTGTGAACAAAAGAACATCCAGGTGCATAAGGATAATCTGCCTGACGGTGCCCGACGCCTGCTGACCCTGGCATATACCGTACCTGAGCGCAAAGGAGAACGCAGGGCAGTTCTGGGCCAACCGGTACTGGCAATGGTCGGCAATGTCACCATTGAAATTCACCGCACCTGGAACGATATGCTGACCTTCGTCGGTGACCTTTGTCGGGCTGGATACAACCTGATTCGTGGTCAGGCCCGGATGCGCGCGTCCGATTTGTTTTATCAGGTTGAAGCTGCCGGCCCGTCGGCTTTAATGATCGTTACCCTGATCAGTACCCTTGTCGGTATGATTCTGGCGTTTGTCGGTGCCGTACAATTACGGCTGTTCGGGGCTGAAATTTTTATCGCCAACCTGGTAGGTCTCGGCATGGCCCGCGAGATGGGTGCGATCATGACAGCCATTATTATGGCCGGTCGCAGCGGTTCGGCATATGCCGCCCAGCTTGGCACCATGCAGGTTAATGAGGAAATTGATGCCCTCAAGACCATGGGCATTTCACCGATTGAATTTCTTGTCATGCCACGCCTGCTGGCCCTCTGCATTACCATGCCGTTATTGTGTATCTATTCAATATTTATGGGGATACTAGGAGGCGCTGTGGTCAGTGCCGTACTTTTTGAAGTGTCTTTCTATCAGTTTTATCAGCAAATACAGGATTTTGTGCCGTTAAAACATTTCCTTATCGGTATTATTAAGGCAGTTATCTTCGGCGTACTGGTAGCTACGGCCGGTTGTTTTCGCGGCCTCGAATGTGGTCGCAGCGCATCGGCCGTTGGCTTTGCTACAACCAGCGCCGTTGTCACCTCATTGGTGCTGATTATCGTTGCTGACGCAGTAATTACGGTTATGTGTCAGGTTCTGGGGGTTTAATGTCACAACAACCTCTGCTTCAGGTAAACAATCTGACCATGGCCTACGCCGACACAGTTATTCAACAAAACCTGAACTTCAGCGTAAACCATGGGGAAATATTCATTATCATGGGAGGCAGCGGCTGCGGTAAAAGTACCCTGTTGCGTCACCTCATCGGCCTGATAAAGCCGGCGACCGGAGAAATTCTGATCGGCGGAACAGATATCTGGACCTGTTCCACGGAAGAACGTATCCGTATGATCAGTCGCAGCGGCGTCCTCTATCAGAGCGGCGCGCTCTTCAGTTCCATGACCCTGGGAGAGAATATCGCCTTGCCATTATCCGAGTACAGTACGTTGAGCAGAGAACAGATCACCAAGGTTGTTTCCTACAAGTTGTCTCTTGTTGGTTTAAATGGTTTTGAGGATTATTATCCGTCAGAGATCAGTGGTGGCATGCGTAAACGGGCGGGGCTTGCTCGCGCCATGGCTCTTGATCCTGATATTCTTTTTA
>JAWLDI010000055.1:0-14629 GCA_041686715.1 Pelovirga sp. | reverse complement strand
CCCGCAGATCACCAGTATTCGTGTCAAGCAGGACCAGGTCAGAACAGTTATCGGTTCGGGCGGCAAGAATATTCGCGGGATCATTGAGGTGACTGGATGCTCTATTGATATAGAAGACGATGGTACTATTCATATTGCTTCTGCAGATGGCGCCGCAGCGAAATTGGCCATCAAGATGATTCGTGATCTGACCCAGGAAGCGGAAGTTGATAAACTTTATATGGGTACAGTCAAAAAGATCATGGAATTTGGTGCATTCGTTGAGATTTTCCCTGGTACCGACGGCTTGGTGCATGTGTCTGAACTTGCCAACGAGCGTGTTCGCAACGTTTCTGATGTACTGAAGGAAGGTGATGAGGTTCTGGTGAAATGTATCGGTGTGGATCGTCAGGGCAAGATTAAATTATCCCGTAAGGCAGCTCTGGATGCTGAATTGCCGAACGAATAGAGATCGGTAACAATCCGTCGTTTTTACCATTCAATGTGATGGCCGCAGTTTTTTTGCGGCCATCGCTGGTTTGTTCCAGAATTGAATACTTTAACGTGTTCATCCGCAAACGGGTCAGGAAAACCACGATGAGTAATCCTGTTGTTCAGATAAAAAAGCTCAGTGCTGCTGCCCGCACGCCTAAATATATGACATTGCTTGCTGCCGGCATGGATATTGTTGCCGATCTTTCAGCTCCGGTACTGTTGCTGCCCGGCGAACGCTGTCTGATTCCAACGGGAATTGCCATGGCAATTCCCGTTGGATATGAAGTTCAGGTGCGGCCACGTTCCGGGCTGGCCATCAAGCATGGTGTAACCCTGGTTAATTCACCAGGCACAATTGATGCTGATTACCGTGGTGAGATAAAAATTGTTGTTATTAACCACGGAAGCGAAACCTTTCAAATTAATGCTGGTGATCGCATCGCCCAACTTATAGTCGCTCCTGTGGTCCAGGCCGCGCTGGTAGAGGTGACAGACCTTGATCAGACCGATCGTGGTTCTGGTGGTTTTGGTCATACTGATCAACTTCGGGATAATCAATGACAAAGCGTCATGATCCGGAAAGCCTGATTGATTTTCCCTGCCACTACCAGTTCAAGGCGATTGGCAGCGGCGGCGAAATGTTTCGGCGTGACGTGATACAGGCGGTTGCGGTTCATGCTCCGGTGCCTCAAGACTCAGTTCGTGCCCAGCCGAGTCGCCTCGGTAATTATCAATCTGTTTCTGTTGTTCTGACAATTCATAATTCTGCACAGCTTAAAGCTATCTATTCGGAATTGAACAAGGTTTCCGGTCTGAAAATGCTTTTATAATCAGAAGGAGCAGGGCATGTATGTTTCCATTAATCCGGAAAATCCACAACCTCGATTAATATCCCAGGTTGTGGATTGCCTGAAACAGGGCGGGGTTATTATCTATCCGACCGACACAACATATGGTATTGGTTGTGATATTTTTAATCGTAAAGCGGTCAAAAAGATTTTCCAGATTAAACAACGTGACAGCCGTAAGCCCTTTTCATTTATCTGTAAAGATCTGGCAGAAATCTCCCACTACGCTCAAGTCAGCAACTTTGCCTTTAAAATTATGAAACGTCATTTGCCGGGCCCTTATACGTTTGTTCTTGAAGCGACAAAAATTGTACCCGACTCCTTGAGTACCCGGCAGAAGACCGTGGGCGTGAGGATTCCCGACAACCAGATTTGTCACGATATCGTTCTCGAACTTGGTCATCCGTTAGTCACAACAAGCGCTAATATTTCCGGTGAAAAGACGCCTGCTGACCCTTATGAGATCAATCAGCATATGGGACGGGTTGTTGATATGGTTATTGATGGAGGTATTTCAATGGATGAAGCCTCTACCGTCATCAGTCTGCTTGATGACAATATTAACGTGTTACGGCAAGGGTGTGGAGACACTTCATGGATTGAACAGGCCTGATAGGCGGTTTTGCCTGATACGGACTTTTCATAATCTAACGTATAAAACCGGATAGCATCTTTTAAGATGTTATCCGGTTTTTTTTATCTGGTGCCGAAGGCGAGACTCGAACTCGCACGACCAGTTGGTCACCACCCCCTCAAGATGGCGTGTCTACCAGTTCCACCACTTCGGCAAACGGATGTTTTATACTGAATAGGCCTTTAGATTGTCAACTAAAAAGTCAGCGTTGCTGCAAAAGTTACCGTTCCGGCGTCGACTCTCCTGCGGGCAGTGCCGGAACAGTATTCTGTGCAGGTGCCGTTACGCTGCCGGGCATAATCGTTCTGGATGCGGAAGATCCATAATAGTAGGCAAGGGAGAGGCTTGTCAGCATAAAAAGAATAGCAACTCCTGCTGTCACTTTTGTCATGAAGTTGCCACCGGTGGAACCGAACATGGTCTGACTGCTACCGGCTCCGAATGATGCGCCAGCCTGAGCTCCTTTACCCATCTGCAATAACACAATAACAATCAGGGCGATAGAAACGAGAATGTGAATACCAATTAAAACGGTGACCATGAAAATTTCTCCTCTATATTCAACTTCGCAACCGCAGAAACCTAACACAAAGAACACCCGATATGCAAACTTTTCGTTAGGTTTCGGCCATTGGTTGTCCTTTTTAACTGAAACTGTTGCAAGAGGGTTATCCAACCCGAATGTGCCTGGTAGATATTGTGTGTTTTTATACACTTAAGGGGTGAATTATCGGCCAGGGTCATATTGTGAATAATCAATAAACAGAGGATGGAAGATTTTAAGTATGGATCTGCCGGTCAACAGTTCAGGTTATGTATAAGACCATATCCTGATGCCAATTACCACATGCAGTAAGTAATTCTCATATGTAGGTTGACAATAAGTAGATCGAATGATAGAACCCTTTTTTATTTTAAGGGAGTCGCTTCATATGATAAAGAAACTGATCGGACGTAAGCTGAAATCCTCCCGTTTAAAAAGGGATAAGACAATACAGGAGCTTGCAAGCCTTTCGCAGGTATCATCTAATATGATATCCCGTATTGAACGTGGTTTGACAACCCCCTCGGTAGACATTCTGATGAGATTAGCAGACGCTCTGGGAGTGAGCCTGAGTTATTTTGTCGAAGAGGCGCAAAAGGGCAGCAGTGTTATCTATACACCGGCAGGGCAGGGCGCACCGGTTTTTTTCTTTGAAGATAAACACCAGATCAGCAGCCTGATGCAGGGCTTGCGGGATCCCGGATTCTCCGTATTTATTGACAATCTTGAGCCTTTTTGCGATAGCGGCGATGGCGGCATGATCCATACCGGGGAAGAGTTTGCCATGGTTCTTGAAGGGATACTGGAGTTTTTTATCGAGGAAGACCTCTACCTGCTGACTCAGGGCGATTCCATTGCGTTTAAGGCTACGTTACCCCATCGGTGGAAAAACAACAGCCCTCATCACACCAGGATCCTCTGGGTCGTTTCCCCACCGCCGAATGTCTGACTCCTGACTGGAGAAACCGATGCAAATAAAAAAGATTGTCGGAAAAAAACTCAAAGAAATACGTCTTAAAAAGGACATGACGATACAAACACTTGCTGAGAAATCACAAGTATCGTCAAACATGATTTCACGTATTGAGCGGGGCTTAACGACCCCCTCGGTAGAAATCCTTATGCGCCTGGCGACAGTTTTTGATAAAAGTATCAATTTTTTTGTCGAAGACGTCAGTACCTCTCACGAAGTGGTGTATACACGTCCCGGCGAGCGTGACAAGACGGTTTATGATGATGAATATAATATGCAAACGGAATCTTTCACCTCCAGGTTACGTGATCCGCAATTCATGTCTTTTTACTGTACAGTTAAAAAGGGTGGCCAGAGCGGTATAAAGAATATGTACCATCCCGGGGATGAATTGATCTACGTTCTGGAAGGAAAATTGAAAATGACGATTGTTGATGATGAGTACATACTCAATCATGGCGATAGTTTGTGTTTCAAGTCACATCTGCCCCATCGGTGGGAAAACATCGGCAGTGATGATGCCAAAATCATCTGGACTCTGTCACCTTTCACGATAATTTGATTGACAGTTGAGAACCTCTGCAACTTCGTGTATAGTTTCATTAATTCGTCAATCATGATTCCTTAAGGGGGGGTCAATGAACAAATCTGAACTGGTTGAAGCGCTGTCGCAGAAGAAGAATCTGACTTATAAAAAGGCAGAACAGATTGTCAATCTTGTCTTTGATTCGATGACTCAGTCGCTAGTGGACCGGGATCGTATCGAGATTCGCGGGTTCGGCAGTTTTATGGTAAAGGATTATAAATCCTACATGGGACGCAATCCGAAAACCGGAGAGATTATAGAGGTTGATGAGAAGAAGCTGCCTTTTTTCAAGGCCGGCAAAGCTCTGCGCGAACGGGTTGATAACTAAATATTTTCCCAGCCTGTCCTATTCTGAACTGTAGCCTTGATATTATCTGGGCCCTGTCACGGCTGTGATGGGGCCTGTTCTATATCTGCTATTGCCATGGAGATATCTGAATGCTTCATCTGTACAGGGGCATAACCCCGCGTCTTGACGATACGGTTTTTCGTGCTGGCTCTGCAGAAATTATTGGCGATGTAGAGGTCGGCGAGTTCTCAAGTTTATGGTATCACGTAGTCGTCAGAGGTGATGTCAATTACATCAGAATCGGCGACCGTACCAACATCCAGGATGGCACTGTTATCCATGTAACCAATAAGGTTCATCCTACGATTATCGGTGATGATGTCACTGTTGGCCACAACGTAACCCTTCATGGGTGCACTATTGGTAATCGCTGTCTGATCGGCATGGGTGCGATTGTCATGGACGGTGTCGTTATTGCCGATGATGCGATGGTTGCCGCCGGGGCCCTGGTAACACCGGGTACACATGTCCCCTCCGGCACTCTGTTTGCGGGCTCCCCGGCCCGACAGAAAAGAGCTCTTACTACCGAAGAGATTGCCGGCCTGCTTCAGTCGGCACAAAACTACCTTGAGTATGTAAAGACTTACGAAGCCTGAACTTAACCAATAGAAGCAGGTGACCTGTGAATAATGTCAATTTAAGTGCACTCAAAGATAGTCCGCTATTTATTGGTCTGGCAGGTAAAGAGATAGAATTTCTTGAAAAGTTTCTTGTGCCCCAGCAGTTGTCTGCAGGGAAAACAATCTATATCGAGAATATGGCCGGGGAGTGTTTATATCTCATCTTCAAAGGGTCGGTACGGGTATCACAGATGCTGGCAGAAGGAGACGAACAGACCCTCGTTGTGCTTGGCCCTGGAGACACTTTTGGTGAGCTTGCGGTAATCGATGGTGGCCCAAGGGCAGCTACCGCCCGGGTTGTTGAAGATGTTGATCTGCTGGCGCTGTCCCGCAAGGATTTCAATCAGTTGTCAAACAATAACCCGCGCCTGGGAATGCAGCTGACCCTGAATATTTTCAGATCTTTCAGTGAGCGCCTGCGTCGTTCCAAGCAGGATTACCGTAATATGCTGATTGCCAGTATCAACCGGAAAAAACGCTGATAACAACTTGCCCAGCAGTAAAAAAAGCGCCTTAAGGGCTCTTTTTTTTTGCCCGGATCAAGGTATAGTTGTCCCTATTACAGGATATTTCCTCGGAGAAAAAATGTCTGTTTTATTCAACCAGCAACTGATGTTTGGTTTAATTGGCGGGTTGGGTCTGTTTCTCTTCGGTATGAAGATCATGTCGGAGGGTTTACAGAAAATCGCCGGCAATAAAATGCGTCAGATCCTGGCTTCCCTGACCAGCCATCGACTCGTAGCCGCTCTTGTCGGTGTCGGTGTTACCGCCCTTGTGCAGTCATCCAGCGCTACAAGCGTTATGGTTGTTGGTTTTGTGAATGCCGGGTTGTTGAGCTTGATGCAGGCCATTGGCGTTATTCTCGGCGTGAATATCGGCGCCACCATTACCGCACAGATTATCGCGTTTAATGTTACCCAGTATGCATTGCCGGCAATCGGCGTGGGTGCGGCCCTGAAACTGTTCAGTAAAAAACGGCGAATCAACTATTCCGGCGAGGTCATCTTAGGTGTGGGACTGGTTTTTTTCGGTCTCGCTATTTTACGTCAGGGTTTCGATCCGTTGCGGACCAGTGAAGGATTTCAGCAGCTTATCCTGCTCGTAAGCGACTATAAATTACTGGGTATAGCCATTGGCGCAATACTGACAATTATCACGCAAAGCAGTACCGCAACCCTGGCTCTGACACTGGCACTGGCGACTTCAGGTCTGATCACTTTTGAGGCCAGTGTTGCATTGATCCTTGGTGAAAACATTGGTACGACAATTACTGCGAACATCTCTGCTATCGGTACCAATCTGGCTGCAAGACGCACAGCTTTTTGCCATTTCTTGTTCAATTTTTTCGGAGTAGTGATCATGCTGATAGTTTTTCCATTATATCTGAAGCTGATTACCGCCATTACGCCCGGGGATGCCGATTTTGTCATTCAAAGCCAGTCCCAGGCTGATATCTATGCCTCAGCGATTGGGGAGAAACCTCATATCGCTCGCTACATTGCCAACGCTCACAGCCTGTTCAATGTTATCAATACTATAATTTTTCTGCCCTTCATCGGTTCACTTGCAAAAATTTCAACTTATTTTATCCGAGGTGAAGGGCGCCAGGAAATTCAACCAATCAAATTTATCGATGATCGTGTTCTCAATACCCCGCCCATCGCCATCGGCCAGGCTCGGCGTGAAACCAGAAGAATGGCTCAGATTGCACTGGATATGCTTGAAGAAACGAATCATTTTCTTGACGATAATGATGTACGGCGCATTCCCGACCTTGAGCGAAACGAAGAAACTCTCAATGTCTTGCAACAGGAATTGATGGATTTTCTTGCCAAGCTCTCCCATCATTCCATTTCGGCTGATACTTCCGCTAAAATTGCTTCCTTGATGAATATTGTAGACCATCTGGAGCGGATTGGTGATCACTGCGAAACCCTCTGGCAGCTGAATATTCGAAAAATTGAGGAAAAAATCAAATTTTCGCATACAGGTACCAATGAAGTGACCTCTATCGCTACAACGGCCGGTGAATTTCTTCAGTTTGTTATAACTGCAATGGAGCAGGACAACTTGGATATTGTTCAAGAGGCGATCAACTATGAAGATAAAATAGACGCTCTTGAATATTCGTTGCGCATGAATCATATTGCCCGACTTAATACTGGGGAGTGCGCTGTACAGCCAGGTTTGATTTTTATTGATATGCTCCAGTGCTATGAAAAGATCGGTGATCATACATTCAAGGTTTCCGACGCCATTGCCGGAAACAAATGATGTATGCAGTTCTTGATATCGGCAGCAATACTGTCAGAATGCTGGTCGGAAAATGTGACGCAGGTCGTCTGCACCCAGTCATCAGGGAGCGTCAAATAACACGTCTTGCCGGCGAGTCTACCGTTGAGACGGGTCTGTCTGCCAGAGCCATACACAGAACCCTGGCGGCACTGGCTTGTTTCAGTATTAAACTTCAGCAACTCAATATCCCATGTCTGCGTGCCGTGGCTACCGCGGCTGTGCGCGACGCTGTCAATCAAAACGATTTTATCGATCAGGTGCGGCAGCAGACCGGCCTTGATGTTGAGGTCATTGATGGCGACGAGGAAGCTCGTTTAACGGCTGCCGGAGTTCTGTCGGTAGTTACTCCGGTGCCGGAAAATGCGCTGATATTCGATATCGGCGGCGGCAGCACTGAACTTATCCTTGTCAGCAATGGTCGCATTACGGCACAAAAAAGTTATTCTGTCGGCGTTGTTCGACTCTGCGAAGGTTACAAAGATAAAATTGAACGCCGACAAGCCATTGATGCGGCCCTCACTGATTTTGGTGCAATGACCCGCCAGAACAATCTTACTGCCGGGTCCTTTACGGTAATCGGCACGGCAGGAACAATGACGACGCTGGCGGCGGTAGATATGGGCATGACCAGCTATGATGCAGAAAAAATAAATAATCATCAGTTGTCTGTTCAATGGCTGCAGGAATTGTATCAACGTATGGAATCGATGACAATCAGTGAGCGAGAACAAGTGCCGGGAATGGAGCAGGGCAGGGCAGATCTGATCCTGCCGGGACTGCAACTGGCAGTAGCTATTGCTGAGGCGCATGGTGTTGCAGATCTTAAAGTTTCAGATGCCGGTCTGCTTGAAGGGGTTCTTCTTGCCGCATGTCATGATTGACAGACGTTCAAGCTTTGCCTATTATCGCCTCTTCGTATTTTACCTGTTAACCCATTAACTAGCTGAATATCAAGGTACATCATGAATAAAGTACTGCTTTCCGGAAATGAAGCAATTGCTCGCGGGACTTTTGAAGCCGGAGCGCTGGTAGCCTGTGCTTATCCGGGCACACCAAGCACTGAAATTCTCGAAAACATGGCCCGCTACAAGGAAATCGACTCATCATGGGCCCCCAATGAAAAGGTTGCCCTTGAAGTTGGCATCGGTGCCTGTTACGGGGGCGCACGGGCTCTGGTCGCCATGAAGCATGTCGGTGTAAATGTGGCTGCAGACCCCCTGTTTACCCTTACTTACACCGGTGTGCGGGGTGGCCTGGTATTAGTGACAGCAGATGATCCCGAACTGCATTCATCGCAGAACGAACAGGACAATCGCAACTTTGCCAAATTTGCCAAGATGCCGATGTTTGAACCGGCTGACAGTCAGGAAGCCCTCGACTTTACCAGGCAAGCTTTTGACGTCAGCGAAGAGTTTGATACTCCGGTTTTTTTACGCAGTACCACGCGGATATCGCACTCCAAATCAGTCGTTACCCTGGGTGATCGTCCTGAAAATATCCCGACCCCGCAGCTCAAGCGCGATCCGGCGAAGCTGGTGATGCTTCCAGGCAATGCCCGTAAACGTCACTATGATGTCGAGGAACGTATCATCAAATTGGAAGACTGGAGCAGCCGCCAGCCGTTCAATCGCATTGAAAAAGGTAAAGGGGAGGTGGGCGTGATCACCTCCGGGGTATCATATCAGTACGTTAAAGAGGTACTGCCTGATGCCGATGTTCTCAAACTCGGCATGGTTTACCCACTTCCCAAACAACTGATCCGCGATTTTGCCGCCCAGTACGAAATCCTCTACGTGGTCGAAGAACTTGACCCCTTTATCGAGGAACAGGTTAAAGCAATGGGAATTTCAGTCGTCGGTAAAGACAAAATTCCTATCTGTGGCGAGTTGACTCCCGGGCGGTTGGCTAAAGGGCTTTTCGGCACCTCACTGCCGGATGAAAGTGACACTCTGGATCTTCCCCAGCGTCCACCCAATATGTGTCCCGGCTGCCCCCATCGTGGCGTATTCATGGAACTGAATCGCGCCAAGGCTTATGTGACCGGTGATATCGGCTGCTACACCCTGGGCTTTATGCCGCCCCTGTCTGCCATGGACACCTGTGTCTGCATGGGTGCCAGTATTGGCAATGCTACCGGTATCAGCAAGGTGCTAAGTGCGGAAGAGCAACGCAAGGTAGTTGCCGTTATTGGTGATTCAACCTTCCTGCACACCGGCATCAACGGTCTGATGGATATGGTTTACAATAATTCGACCGCTACTGTGGTCATCCTTGATAACCGTATCACCGCTATGACCGGACGCCAGGAAAATCCCACATCCGGTTATACCCTTGATAATAACCCAGCCTATCGCGTCGACATGGAGCAACTCTGTCGTTCTGTCGGGGTTGAGCATGTGCGCGTGATCGATCCTTATAATATCGCTCTGACCCGCAAAACTCTGCGCGAAGAAATGGCACGTCCGGAAGTTTCCGTTATTATAACGACCCGACCCTGCATCCTGGTACCCAGAGACAACCTGGAACGCCGTCCGCCCTTGTATGTGGATCATGACGCCTGTACCGGCTGCAAAGCCTGTCTGCGTCTAGGTTGCCCGGCCATTACCTGGGACGAAAAAAATAAAAAATCCAATATTGACAAAATTATCTGTGTCGGGTGCAAGGTTTGCCAACAAACCTGTGGCTTCGATGCTTTCAAGGAAGTAGAGGCATAAAAGATGACTACAACTAATATCCTTCTTGCCGGTGTTGGTGGCCAGGGAATTCTTCTTGCCAGCGAGGTGTTGTCGGAAGTCTGCTTGATGGCCGGGCTCGATGTTAAAAAAAATGAGATTCACGGCATGTCTCAGCGTGGCGGTAGTGTTGTCTCCCATGTCCGTTACGGTAACAAGGTCTATTCCTCAATTATTCCCGAAGGAGAGGTGGATATCCTCTTCAGCTTTGAACTGATGGAAACATGCCGCTATTTGCCCCTGCTTCGCAAAGATGGCCGGGTTGTGGTGAACGAGTGGCGCATAGCGCCCCCTTCGGTTGCACTGGGAAAGCAGGCCTACCCTGATCGTCTGGTTGAAAGGATACAACACCAGTTCCCACAGACAACCGTCGTAGACGGCCTGACCCTTGCTCTTGACACAGGTAATGCCAAGACCGTTAACACAGTCTTGCTTGGTGCCCTCTCCACTATGCTGGACTTTGAATATGATCTGTGGCTGACGGCGTTGCATAAGATGGTTCCGGAAAAGCTCCTTGATGTCAATCTCAGGGCATTTGAAGCAGGACGAGGATCAAAATAGACGCCACTAGAACAGGTGGAGGTCGCTACAGCCGCATACGTCAGCCCGTCGATTGACGCCAGTCATGGGGTTATGGACGCCGAAAAGTATCTTTTGGTACAGGTTCACCGAGCCGGTGCAGCCCAGATAGAAGAAATCAAGCCAGGCAAGAAAGAGGATGACAATGATCTGGAATGACGATTTTGAAACCCTGCCCAGAGAAGCAATCGATTCATTGCAGTTGCGGCGTCTGCAGCAGACGGTGGCAAGGGTTTACGCTACTGTCCCTTTTTACCGTAATGCCTTCGATAGAGTGGGGGTTAAACCAAAGGATATCAAACGGTTGGAGGATATCAAGCGACTGCCATTTACCTTGAAAAAGGATATGCGCGACAATTATCCCTACGGACTTTTTGCCGTACCACTGGAACAAATCGTTCGTATTCATGCATCATCCGGGACCACGGGTAAACCGACTGTTGTCGGCTATACCAGGCGCGATATCGAAACCTGGACCGAACTGATGGCCCGCTCCTTTGCTGCCGCCGGTGCTCATCAAGGGGATGTCATTCATAACGCTTACGGTTATGGTTTGTTCACGGGTGGACTCGGCGCTCATTATGGTGCGGAACGTATCGGCGCTTCGGTTATTCCCATGTCAGGCGGCAACACCAAAAAGCAATTGATGATCATGCAGGACTTCGGTTCTACGGTGTTGACCTGTACCCCTTCCTACAGCCTGTTTCTGGCTGAAGTGGCAGCAGAAGAGGGGATCGATATCCGCAAACTCAAACTTAAAGTGGGTATTCTCGGTGCTGAACCCTGGAGTGAAAAGATGCGCCAGGAAATCGAGACCAAGCTTAATATCAAGGCAATTGATATTTACGGGCTGTCGGAAATCCTCGGTCCTGGGGTCGGCATTGAATGTATTGAGGCCCAGAACGGACTACATGTCTGGGAGGACCACTTCCTTCTTGAAATTATTGATCCGGATACCCAGGAGGTTCTCCCTGACGGTGAAAAGGGCGAGCTGGTCATCAGTACTATTACCAAAGAGGGCATACCGCTTATTCGTTATCGAACGCGTGATATTACCCGTTTAATACGTGAGCCCTGCATTTGCGGTAGAACCCACGCCCGTATTGACCGCCTCAGCGGACGAAGTGATGATATGCTGATTATCCGTGGCGTGAATGTGTTTCCGAGTCAGATCGAGTCAGTTCTCTTTAATATCAAAGGAATTGAACCCCATTATCAGTTAATTGTTGATCGGGACGGAACACTCGATACCCTGGAGGTTCGGGTCGAAGTTGATGAGCAAACCTTTTCTGATGAGGTCCGCAAATTACAGGAACTATCTGGCCTTATTCAGAAGCAGATTAAAGATCTACTTGGCGTTACCTGCAAAGTCAGATTGGTCGAGCCAAAAACCCTGGCACGCAGTGAGGGCAAAGCACAACGGGTAATTGACAAGCGCAGTAAGGTGTCATCATGACAAAGGAGCAAGCCATGAAAGTCGAGCAGATATCTGTTTTTATCGAGAACAAATCGGGTCGCCTGGCAGAAGTATCGGGTGTTTTAGGCGCAGCAAATATCAACATACGCGCACTCTCTCTGGCAGACACCTCCGATTTCGGCATCTTGCGCCTGATTGTCGATAACAGTGAGAAAGCCCTCAAGGTTCTGCGCGAAAAACATTTTACCGTGAACAAAACAGAAGTGATCGGCGTCGAAGTACCTGATACCCCGGGGGGGCTGTCATCAATTTTGAAGATCCTCGACAACAATCAGATTAATGTTGAATACATGTATGCATTCGTTGAACGTTCCGGCAGCAATGCCGTTATCATCTTTCGTTTTGATAATGTTGATCAGGCTATTACGGCGCTGTTGAACAACGGTGTTAATATTCTCGATGGTGAAAAAATAACATCGATATAGCAATAACTTGAACAACTATAGTGAAAGTAGTTTGTAGCTGATGTCAGAGTCTCACCGTATTTGGAACAGTGAAGCCGAATGCCTGCCGCGAGAACGGCTGGAATGTCTGCAACTCGAACGCCTGCAACAAACGCTGCGTCTCGTCAGTAACAAGGTTCCCTGTTATCAGAACAAGTTCAAGGATTGTGGTTTTAAACCAGCAGATCTGCAATCGCTTGAAGATATCCGTTACTTACCATTTACCAGTAAAGAAGATTTGCGCCTTAATTATCCTTACGGAATGTTCGCTGTTCCCATGAGTGAAGTAGTACGTATCCATTCATCATCAGGAACCACCGGAAAACCTACCGTTGTTGGTTATACCAGGCAGGATATCAGTACCTGGACAGAACTGGTGGCCCGGTTTATGACGGCGGCCGGGGTTACACGTGAAGATATTGTTCATATCGCTTTCGGCTACGGTCTTTTCACCGGTGCGTTCGGGCTGCATTACGGTTCTGAAATGATCGGTGCGTCAGTCATCCCGATTTCCGGCGGTAATACTGACAAACAAATTATGATCATGCAGGATTACCGCTCTTCAGCGTTGGTCTGTACACCATCTTATGGTTTGACAATAGCTGATCGGCTTGAAAAAAAGGGGATTGATCCGTCAACCCTGGCGTTGAGGGTCGGATTGTTCGGTGCCGAGCCCTGGAGTGAACAGATGCGTGCCGAATTGGAATCGCGCCTTGGAATTATTGCCACAGATAACTACGGCCTGTCGGAAATCATGGGTCCCGGTGTCGCCGGGGACTGTCAGCACAAGCAGGGCATGCATCTGGCTGAAGATCATTTTCTGATTGAAATTATCGACCCGGATACTGGTGAGGTCCTGCCCAAAGGTTCCAGAGGGGAGATGGTCATTACCAGCCTCACCAAACAGGCCTTTCCGATGATCCGTTATCGTACCCGTGATGTCACCCGCATCAACTACGAACCATGCGAGTGCGGAAGAACCCTGGCGCGCATGGAAAAAACCAGTGGACGCACCGATGATATGCTTATCATCAAAGGCGTTAACGTCTTTCCGACCCAGATCGAAGAAGTGTTGTTGCAGATCGAAGGCTGTCAACCGCATTACCAGTTGATCGTCGACCGGGTTAACAACACAGATACACTTGAGGTTCAGGTTGAAGTCAATGAACACATATTTTTTGACGAAATGAAGCGACAACGTCATTTTGTCAACGAGGCGGAAAAGCGGCTGGCAACAGTTCTCGGTGTCAGTGCCAGGGTCAAACTGGTGGAGCCGTCAGCGATTACACGCCACGAGGGCAAGGCCAGCCGCGTTGTCGACAGGCGGCAACAATAACAGCAAACATCTTGACAAGCATCCATCAATCACTGATAATGCGCGTCGCTGTCAATAACGGGATGTGGCGCAGTCTGGTAGCGCACTTGACTGGGGGTCAAGGGGCCGGAGGTTCAAATCCTCTCATCCCGACCAACTGAAAGGATCACCTCAATAATGGGGTGGTCCTTTTTTGTTGTGTATCGTCCTGACCAATAAAAGGGGCTTACGCATCGACCACCCTGGCAAATCAATACTTAGGCATTGTATTGAATTTTCTATTCGCATACCAAATAATCTATTTTGTTGACGATTTAAGAAGGGCTGATGGACATCTGGAAAAACGGAATAATTTGTCATAAATAACGTCTGGTCAGGAACTTAACCAACTTATGTTCAACCGATTTCGAGTCTATCATGATGTCCCGGCGGAGAATCTCAACATCGATCATGTAGCGGTTGGCCCGACCGTCGTGTATGCTGTTCAGACCAAGGGGAGATCCAAGGTGCTCAGAAAAAAAGCAAGGTGGATGCGACTGTCGCCTACGACGGGTAGAAGTTAGAATTTACAGATAAAAACAATACGTTCCTGACAACGGTTCAGTCCACATCTGTAATTTTTTAACATCTAAGCCGAGAAGTCCCCTTCCGAAAGGTGGGAGATGAACGGCGGTTTTAGGTTGTAATGACTTGGGTTATACTGTACCATGGCACAATGAAATACACAAACGACAAAGGCTCGCACTCAATCTACAATCTT
>JAWLDI010000054.1:0-14636 GCA_041686715.1 Pelovirga sp. | reverse complement strand
CTTTGTTCCCTACACTACCGGCAACCTGCGCCTGACTGGCCAGCGGCACCTGCGCAACATTACCGTCGCCGTTGATGATGTCTCGCGCATCGAAGCAACCCAGCAGCAGCTTCATCAACTCCTGCTACGGCGCCACGGCGGTAGCGAAGATTTTCAAATTCGCAATATGGCTTCAATTATCGACAGTATCACCGAAACCCAGAACACCCTGACCATATTACTGGGTTCTATTGCCGCGATCTCCCTGTTCGTTGGCGGCATTGGTGTCATGAACATCATGCTCGTCAGTGTCACCGAGCGCACCCGTGAAATCGGTATCCGCATGGCAACCGGCGCCCGTACACGCAATATTCAGCAACAGTTTCTGATTGAGGCCCTGGTTGTTACTGCTCTGGGCGGCCTCATCGGCGTCGTAACCGGCCTCGGGACGGCCGCTGTGGTGAAAACATTCGACACGCCGATTCACTATTCACTGCCGCCGGTTATTCTTGCCTTTGGTTGCGCCTTTATTACCGGCCTGGTGTTCGGCTATTTTCCTGCGCGAAAAGCCGCTCGATTGGATCCGGTTGTCGCCCTGTCGTCGGAATAGGTTGTTGCAGATGACAAAATTACGTAATCTGACAATCGGAACCCTGTTGCTGCTGCTGCCCGCCTGCGGGGTGCCGGTCGATCATCGGCCTCCGGAACTGACAGCACCGCCGGCGTGGGATGAAACAAGCAAGCAGACCAGCGGCCCCCTGGAACACAACTGGTGGCGCGCCTTCAACTCGACAGAGCTTGAGCAACTGATCACAGAAACCCTCTCCGGCAGCCCCGATATCCGCATTGCAACCGAACGCGTACTGCAGGCGGAAATCGCTTTGCGTCATTCCCGAGCCTCTTTGTTTCCGGTGCTTAATCTGGATGCCTCTACCCGGACCGGGCGCAGTATCTCCAGTGATGACACAACAGTGACGGCAGAAAGTTCCCGGGTGGGCCTCGCCATCAATTATGAGATCGATCTATGGGGAAGCAATTATGCTTCCTGGCAGGGGGGGCAAGCCTCCTTTGCCGCAACCCGGCATGATTATGAGGCGACCCGGCTGTCACTGATAGCCGGTGTCGCCAATGCTTACTGGCAGATACTGGCGGTCCGCGATCGGCTGGCTATTGCCCGACAAAATCTGGCCATTGCCGAACGTCTTTTTGCTATCGTCGCGGCACGCTATCGTTATGGCACGGCCACGGCCCTCGACGTCAGCCGGCAGCGGACCGCTGTTATGACCCAACGCGACGCCCTGTTGCCCCTGGAAATGCAAGAGCGCCAGAACCTGCGGGCTCTGGCACTGTTGATCGGGCGGATCCCGCAGGGGTTCGAAATTTCCGGTGACGGGCTCGATGAGGTAACCGTTCCTCAGGTACCATCGGTTCTTCCGAGCGAACTGCTGCTTCGCCGTCCCGATATTGCTGCCAGCGAAGAGCGCCTGGTAGCCGCCAGTGCCAACATTGCGGTAGCCCGTGCCGCCCTGTTGCCACTGAAACTGAATCTTGGACTGTCAAGCCTGCTTTCCAGCGGTGATGTTTTTTTTGCCGGCCTCGGCAGCCCGGCCCATTCAGGTGATATTATTGTTGCCCTGACCCGGGCACTGTTTGACGGTGGCCGTCTGCATGGACAGGTTGCCACGCGCCAATCCGAACAGCGGGTATTGGTGGAAAACTGGCGCAAAACAGTCATCACTGCCCTCAAAGAAGTCGATGATGCCCTGGCCACCGTTCACCGCAGTCAACGACAGGAACGCACCCAGCGTGAGATCCGTGACGAAACGGCCCGATCTCTGGAATTGTCGGAACTGCGCTTCAAGGAAGGCAGTGATGGTCTGACCACTCTGCTTGACGCCCAGCGCAGTCTCTTTGCGGTTGAGGATCAGCTGATTCAGCAAAAACTGTCCCGCTTGAGCGCTACGGTCGATCTGTACAAGGCGCTGGGTGGTGGCTGGCAGGCTGAGCCGCAAGAGTTCGACTGAATTCCCTGTACAGGCCCCACCTTTTTTGTTACAGCAAGACAAAAACAACCTTTAACCCTGTGATCAATAAACCATGCCCCATCGTCGTTATCTCGAACTTATTCCCATTATTCTGACCTCCGTGCTGGCTCTATCCGCCCTGTATGCACATCAACCCCTGCTCCCGGCCCTACAGCTTGAGCTCGGGGTCAGCCGCGAGGCGGCAGCGGCACTGACCACCGTCACTTTCATTCCCCTGGCTCTGGCACCTCTGGTCTACGGTTATCTGCTGGAAACGGTTTCTCCCATCCGCATTCTCAAGCTGGCGGTGCCGCTGCTCGCCCTTTCCGCCCTGCTCTTTGCTATTGCCACCAGCTATCCCCAGTTGCTTGCTATCCGGTTGTTTCAAGGCTTGCTGATTCCGGCCCTGCTGACCTCTTTGATGACCTGGCTGTCAGCACGTTCCAGCGCCGAGGACCTGCAGCGCACCATGGCGCTGTATATCGCTGCCACCATCTTTGGTGGCTTCGCCGGACGCGCAATGTCCGGAGTGATTGCCAATATATCTGGCTGGCGTTGCAGTTTTGTTGTCCTGGCCTTGAGCCTTTTTATTGCCTTTGCCCTGCTGACCAGACTCACCCCGGCCAGCGGCACCAGGTTTGTTCGCCCCCATCCGCAGGCCATGCTGGAAGTTCTGCGTAAGCCTGGCTTTCTCCCCCTCTATCTGGGCGTTTTCTGTCTGTTTCTGGTTTTTTCGGCGGTGATGAACTTTATTCCGTTCCGCCTGACGGAGCTCAGTGACAAGGCTGATTCCATGCGCATCGGCCTGATGTATTCCGGCTATATGATGGGTATCGTCACCTCGCTAGGGGCGCCCTGGTTTATCCGTCATCTGGGTGGTGAAGTGCGGACAATCCGTACCGGGCTGCTGGTCATGGGCGGTATTTTTATCACCCTGGCCACCCCTTACGTCAGCGTTCTGTTTGCCGCCATGTTCCTCTTCTGCGGTGCCATGTTTCTGGTACATACCACCGCTTCCGGCCTGGTCAACCAGATGGCGGGCAGTCACCATCGGGGGTTGACCAATGGCCTCTATGTCGCCTTTTACTACGCCGGGGGCAGCATCGGCTCTTTTGTCCCGGGCATTGTTTACCAACAATTCGGCTGGAATATGTTTCTGCTGCTGCTGGCGCTGATCTGCCTCATCGGTTATTTTTGTAGTCGCCGGATCTCTCTTCCCGCGACAGCAGCATCGCACCCAGGAGATCAGTGACCCATGTTGCTACCCGGCTATTACTACCAACTGACCATTAACCGTATCGACAGTTCGGGAGTCTGGCTCGATGGTGCCGGAGAAGAGATCCTGCTGCCACACCGGGAAAGCCCGACGGAATCACAAACAGGCGATATGGTGACCGTATTTCTCTATCTTGACCGCAGTCACACAATGCGTGCCACAACCCGAAAAGCGGCGGCACAAGTAGGAGAATATGCTTTTTTACAAGTCAAGGACAAAGGGCCGCAGGGGGCCTTTCTCGACTGGGGGATCGCCAAGGATCTTCTTGCTCCGGTAAAGGAACAAAGCGAGCCGATGCAGATCGACCGCCGCTACCTGGTCCGGGTCTGCCATGATCAGCAACACCGCCCGATGGCATCGGCCCGTCTGGAAAAATACCTGTTCGAGGAAAACCGCGATCTGCGGCAAGGCGATCAGGTCGAACTGATCGTCTGGATGTTTACCGATCTCGGCACCAAGGTTATTGTCAACCATCTCTACAGCGGCCTGGTCTACTCCGACGATCTGATCCCCGGGCTCAAATGCGGTGACAAACTGACCGGTTACATCGCCAAAATCCGCCCTGACGGCAAACTCGATATCAGTCTGCAACCGGCCGGTATCGCTGGAATCGACTCGGCCTGCGAACTTTTGCTGGCAAGGCTCAAACAGCAGGAGCTGATCGAGTTGACCGATCAAAGTCCCCCGGAAGCCATTCGCAGTCAGCTCGGAATCAGCAAGAAACTGTTCAAAAAAGCAGTCGGACATCTGTATAAAGAAGGCAGAATCACTCTCACACCGGCAGGGATTCGCCTTATTCGTTAATCAGTTATAAACAAAACACCAGTACATATTATCGTCATACCAGGGTCCAATCTCCCGCAATAAATGTGATTTTATTCTTGACAACATCACTGAAGATTTTTATAGTTCTGCTTATTTATTTTACTGGAGGTAACCCATGAAATTATCAACCAAAAGTCGCTATGGTGTGCGTGCCCTCTTTGATATGGCCTACCATGCCGGTTCAATGCCGGCCCAGATCAAGGATATTTCCCGGCGTCAGAACATTTCCCCCCGCTACCTGGAGCAGATATTTCAGGATCTGAAAAAAGGCGGGTTGCTGAAAAGCCGCCGTGGTCCTCAGGGAGGTTACAGTTTGGCAAAACCCCCGGAAAAAATTACCGTCAAGGAAATTGTTCTTGCCGCAGAAGGAGAGCTGCTGCTGGTCAATTGCGTGAAAGGGCGGCGCAAGGATGGCGAATCCGAGCCCTGTTGTGAGTATGACAACCAGTGCCTGACTCAGCACATCTGGGCGGAAGGCAGTAAAATCCTGGGGGACTATTTTGATTCCATCACCCTCAAGGACATGTGCGACCAGGGACAGCAGATGGGGCTGGAAAAGGAGCTCGATCACCGTTTTATGTACTTTATCTGAACGCCATCATGTCCCTGTCAGATAATTATCGGAAGCTGCAGACAGAAGTGGCCAGGCTGGCGCCGGTAGCTATCGCTTTTTCCGGCGGAGTGGATTCCACCCTGCTGCTCAAAGTGGCTTGTGATGTAGCCGGCGCCGATCAGGTGCTGGCACTGACCGCCACTTCTCCGATTTTTCCGCGACACGAACTCGCATGGTGCCAGCAGTTTACTCGGCAACTGGGTGTCAGACATATCATCTTTCCCGGAGACGAACTGGAGCTTGCCGGTTTCGTTGAAAACGGCCCGCAACGCTGTTACCACTGCAAACGGAACCTTTACAGGAATTTTCTGAATGCAGTTGAACCTTATGGCGCCCCCACGCTGCTGGACGGTTCCAATCTCGACGATTTGAGTGATTACCGGCCCGGACACCAGGCCATCAGAGAACTTGACATCAAAACGCCGCTGCTCACCGCCGGACTGAGCAAAGAGCAGGTAAGAACCTTGAGCCATCAACTTGATTTGCCCACCTGGAACAAGCAGGCCTTCGCCTGCCTGGCAACCCGCTTCCCCTATGGAACCCGGATCACGCGTGAAAAGTTGGAGCAGATCGGACACTGTGAAGACTGGTTTTACCATCGAAAATTTTCCAACTACCGCGTTCGAGCCCATGATAATCTGGCCCGGATAGAAGTCTCAACTGAGGACATATCGCGCCTTTTTGCCGAAAACCTGACTGAAGAACTGGTCAGCGTCTGCAAATCCAACGGATTTGACTATGTCACCCTGGACCTGCAGGGTTTTCGTAGCGGCAGCATGGATGAATGCCTGCCGGTGAAGGGGCAGAAAACAGGATCATGCTGACACATAAGGAGACCCAATGCCGAAAACCAGCGCACTGCTAGCTGTCTGTTTTGTCTCCGGTCTGCTGGGAGCCCTGTTCAGCAGACTGTTTTTATGGCTGGGGGATGAATGGGGAATGATCCGCATGCTGGCGATCAACGATTCCTACGCCATCGATCTTAATTCCATCTATGCCCCGCTGTTTGCCGGCGGCCTCTGGGGGCTGCTCTTCTTTTTCACTGTTTCATCTCCACGAATCAGACGTTATTGGGTTCGCAAAGGATTGTGGGTGGCACTGGTACCCGCCCTGATTGACATTCTTTATATCTACCCGCAACTGCGTAATCAGGGCATCGGCGGTATCAATATGGGCCTGCTGATGCCGGGGCTGCTTATCGCAAGCTGGCTGATCTGGGGAATTTTTACCGGCTTTTTTGCCAGATTGTTCTGGGGCCGATAGTGACCGGACGCTTTTTAGCTGCCCTGTTGCTGGTTGTACAACTTTGCGCCTGCCAGCAGGCTGAAGCTGTTTCCGGTCAGGTAACCCGGGTCTATGACGGCGACACCATCGAGGTAGAAAACATCGGACGCGTCCGCCTGCTGGGAATCGACACCCCGGAGACAGAGGCATCGGAGCGTGATCTCTTTTACCAGCATCAACTCAACATCAGACCCGCTGTTCTACGCAGAATTGCGCGCCAAGCCACCGACTTTGTCAGCCGGCACAGTCATCACCAGATCGTTACCCTGACATTTGATCGGGAGCGCACTGATGCTTACGGTCGAACTCTCGCTTACGTCTATCTGCCCGATGGCCTTATGCTCAACAGGATGCTTGTTGCCCACGGGCTGGCTGCCGTCTATCGCCGCGCTGAGTTTAAACACAAGAACCAGTTCATAGTGGAGGAAGCACAGGCACGTGAACGCGGGCGGGGGATGTGGCGCTAGCACTGCCGGTGGTTATCTCTGTCCGGCAGTGAGATAGGCATAGATCAGTTCGTTCAGGGAAGGTTCTTCATGCTTCGGCTTTTTGAACTTGTCAACAATGGGTTCAGCAACGATGGCTGAAGACGACAGATCCCGGTCGCCGCTTTCATCAAATGCCGCCGGATCGGCTGTCTTTTTTGCGACCTCTTTTTCGGCGTCGCCTTCTTTACCCTGATGCCCTTCAAGGGAGATACCCAACTCCTCGATGCGGCGGTCAAAATCACCATGGGTAAGGCCGCGCAGCATTCCCTTGTGCTGTTCCTTGGCTAACTCTTCGACCACTTTTTCAAGGTTGTCGACTTTGATAATATCGGAATAGAGCGTTTTTTTGGAAGAAATGATAGTGCCACCGTGGTAAAGCAGCGTCACCAGTTGCGGCCGCTGCGGACCACTGTCTTCGGTCTGCACGTGGAAGATGTTGCCGCGATAAGTGACGTTGTGATTAAAGCCGACGATCATCCTGTCCTCGTGACTGTAAAAGTATCCGTGGGACAACTGCCCTGTTTATACTGCAATCCGCCCTTGGGAGCAAGACCATCAACGCTCAGTTACTGCTACCTGCAGCCTCTTCAATAATATGCTCAATCTCCAGACCCCCTTCCTGATCTTGCGGCTGCAGGGTATCGGTTTCAGTACCGGTTCGTGGCGGCTCGGCCAATGTATAGTCGGCATAGACAGGATGATCGATACGAACATGTCCTTTGAGGGTCTGCCGCATGTCTCCTTCTACCAGTATCTGCAGCTGCCGCAGGTACGGAAAACTTTCACTTAAGCTGTTGGTCAGACTATGAATGGTCAGTAATTCCGTCAGACTGCCGCCGGGATGATGATCCACCAGATGACGTGAAAAATTGATCCGTACCAGATCATTTTCCAGTTCCACCCCTTTTATTTCCGTTGTTTCCGGGATAACCCGGACCATCTCGTCGGTAGGACCGGCAATCAGTCGCTCCAGCAGTGCGCGCACACAGTCACGATCATCGTCACACCCATCGATTGATGTTGTTACCCGCTCGAGGTAACGCCCTTCCGGTTCAGAAAAATACAGGGTTACTTCACGCGGGGGTAAAGCCTCTTCAACAAATTCAGGCATCAGCGACTCTTCGTCGCGTTCCTGCTGGAAAAACCAGCCAACCCCGTAGCCGAGGAGAATGCCGACCACCAACACCAGTGCCAGACCGAAAACTACTTTTTTCATCGTCTTTCCTTTGCGAACAGTATCAACCGATCTCCACCTGTTCAACGTGTGTCAGTTCGGCCCCGAGAAATGCCTTGCCGACCCGTTCAAAACGGGTTGGTACATCTGTCACATAAAACTCCCGGCGGCCGCCGCTGTCAGGATTTCTCAGCCCCTGCCGGTGAAACAGCTGCTGGACTGCCTTGGCTGTTTCTTCCGCAGAGTCAACCAGCAGCACCTCATGGCCGAAAATGTGGCCCAGGGTATTACGTAACAGGGGATAATGGGTACAACCAAGAACCAGGGTATCAATCCGGGCAGCAAGCAGAGGATGTAAATACTCCAGTGCCGTTAAACGGGCAATTTCATGATCTGACCAGCCTTCTTCCGCCAGGGGAACAAACAGGGGACAGGCTACTGAAAAAATCTGTGCGCCGGGAACCAGGCTGGTAATCGCTTCAGGATAACGGCCACTGTTGATGGTTCCTTCCGTACCGATCACGCCGATACGGCGGTTGCGGCTGTTGCTGGCCCGCCGCGCACCGGGCTCGATCACGCCGATGACCGGCAGGTGGAAGCGTTCGCGCAGCTGTTCCAGTGCCACCGCAGAAGCAGTATTACATGCAACCACCAGGATTTTAACACCACGATCGACGAGAAACTCGGCTGCCTCCAAGGCATAACGCTGTACCGTTTTAACACTCTTGGTTCCATAGGGAACCCGGGCGGTATCGCCTAGATAAATCAGGTTCTCGCGCGGCAACAAGTCAGCCACCTCTTTAAAGACGGTCAGACCGCCGACCCCCGAATCAAAAATACCAATTGCCTTGTTCAACACCGCAAGCTTCGCTCCTGTCTGGCACTAAAACCCCTTACGGGCCTTAAGTTGACGGATCATCGTAGAGAAGCAGATGGGCAAAGTCAAGAGATGCAAAGCCCGTCAATCTTGAGATTAACCCTTTTTCAACGGGCGACTATCTGCTAATATCGCCAGGCTTGGTTTTTGCCATGGAGGAGCCTATGGACTGGGGATCGGTCGTTGAATTTTTTGAAAACTTTCGAACAGATCGGATCATTGAGCAGCTTCATGCCTGGAACATCGGTGACCTGCACAGTAATCCCTGGATTATTGGCGGATTTATCCTTGTCGCTCTGATTACCTATATCATCGGCTGGCGCGCTATCACCGCCATTGTTGTCGGCATCGGCGGTTTTGTCGCTACCATCTCCCTGACCCTGGCCAAGGGAACCGGTACGGCTGGATTGGAGGGTGGCGGACTCTGGGTCATTGTCATTGGTGGTGCCGCAGCGGTCATGCTTTTTATTTATCTGCTGTTCATCAAATCGGATTGATGCTGATTGTTGCAGCTATACCGCGTCGGGATGGGAGAAAACAAATGAAAAAACGAGATATCTTTCTGATAATTGCCGCAATAGCCATCGTCACGTTTCTGTGGCTGGCACCCGAAGAGACGACCGCTCCGGTGCCACGCGACCAAACCCATGAACCTTTTTATGAGATCGCGGCAACAGAGGGGAGAAAAGCAGCAGAGGCCTCCTGTACTGATTGTCACAACGATGAAATGATTCCTTTCTCGGAGGACCACCCCACCACCTTTCGTTGCCTGTTCTGTCATAAACTTCAGTAAAGTTTCTGTCCTGAAACGGCCCTCTTCCGCAATCTCTGCGTCAATCTGCGGCTTTGCTTATGCGGCGTAAAGTACTACGCCTTAAGCACAAAGACTTGATTGCCTTGACATTGCAAAAAATTGCTCGTTTCAGCAGCAGAAACTGCATTGTCCTGATCCGGCGTTTCTAGACTCCTCGCACCTGCACCTGCTGAACGTATTCTTGTGCGCCGGCAGCGAACTGCTGTATTTGCCCTGACGGGTATTTTTCCAGCACCTGCCAGTCCGCGTCCAAGGCATGCTCGGCAACATACTGCTGCAATACCCACAGCGGGGCACCACGCACCAGCTCGCCGATGGCTGTAATTTCCTGCGACGTTACCAGTCCGGGAATACAGGTTGTGCGATATTCCACTTCGATATCGGCAGCATCAAGCAGTGCTACGGTCGCAAACAGCCCAGTGGCATCGACAGCCACCGTATGGAGCTCGGAATAACGTTGTGGCGAGGTTTTGATATCGACGGCAACATAATCGAGCAGATGTTGCCTGATCAGATCGGCAATAACATCGGGCAGCAGGCCGTTGGTATCGAGCTTGACCTGCAGATCAAGTCTTTTGAGCTCCGTTAAAAATGCTGGCAGACCGGCATCGATGGTCGGCTCTCCGCCCGAAATAACAACCCCATCGATAAAATTCCTGCGCGCCTTAAGATCTGCCAGCAACTCGTCCACAGGGATATCGGGATATCCGTCGGGATCAAGAACAAGTCCACCATTGTGACAAAACGGACAGGTCAGGTTGCAACCACCGGTAAACACCAATGATGCCACCCGACCTGGAAAATCAAGGAGACTGGTTCCCTGGAACCCTTTAATACTGATCGGCTTCAGCGTTTTAACTCAGTCGGAGCGACAATATACTCGGAACGATCCTTGAACTCCTCCTTCTTGCCGCGATTCCACTGCTGAACCGGCCGGAAAAATCCGCACACTCTTGAATAGACTTCGGTCTTTTCACCACATCTGGTAGCCATGGTTTCCTCCTGTAAATTTCGTTCATTGTCAGCACCGGTCAGGCGGCACGATCAATATGATCATGCGGGCAGGCAAAATGTTCGCCACTGATATAGCCATGAACGGGGCAGATCGTAAAGGTCGGACTCAAGGTAAAATAAGGTAGATGAAAGTTCTCGGCAATCCTTCTTACCAGCAACCGGGCACTGCGCCAATCTTCCAGGCGCTCGCCGAGAAAACCGTGAAACACGGTACCACCGGTATAGCGGGTCTGCAGTCCATCCTGATGGGTCAGGGCAGCAAAGATATCTTCAGTCGTACCGACCGGCAATTGGGTGGAGTTGGTGTAATAAGGCTCGCTGGTGCCGGCACAACGAATGTCGGGATAACGTTTGCGGTCACCACTGGCGAGGCGGAAACTGGTTCCTTCAGCCGGCGTCGCCTCGAGGTTATACAGGTGCCCGGTTTCATCCTGGAAGGCCTCCAGTTGCTTGCGCATGAAGTCAAGAGTCTCTTTTGACAACGCCTGGCCCGCGGCACTGTCGATCCCCTCGCCGATCAGATTGAGACAGGCTTCATGCATCCCGATCAGGCCGATGGTGGAAAAATGATTGTCCCAGTAATTGCCACTGCGTTGCCGTATCGCATCAAGGTAAAACTTGCTGTACGGGTAGAGTCCATCATCGGTAAACCGCTCGAGTTGCTTGCGCTTGATCTCGAGGGAACGATAAGCGGCGTCCATCAGGTCGCTGATACGGGCAAAAAAATCGGTCTTGGTCGACGCCAGGTAAGCACTCCGGGGCAGGTTGATAGTGACCACTCCGATTGACCCGGTCATGGGGTTGGAACCGAACAGTCCACCACCACGACGGCGCAGCTCACGGTTATCCAGACGCAGGCGGCAGCACATGGAACGGGCATCTTCCGGATCCATATCGGAATTGACAAAATTGCTGAAGTAGGGGATCCCGTATTTGGCCGTCATTTCAAAAACCGGCCGGAGCCGGTCACTGTCCCAGTCGAGATCGCGGGTAATATTATAGGTTGGAATCGGAAAGGAGAAAATCCGCCCCGAAGCATCGCCGGCCATCATGACTTCACAGAATGCCTCGTTGAACAGATCCATCTCTGCCTGAAATTCACCGTAACAGCGATCCATCAGTTCGCCACCGATTACGACCGCTTCAGCAGCCATATTCGAAGGCACCATCATATCCATGGTGACATTGGTAAAAGGTGTCTGGAAACCGACTCGAGTCGGCACATTCATGTTGAAGACAAATTCCTGCAGGCACTGTCGAACTTCCTGATAGCTGAGTTTGTCGTAGGCAATAAAGGGTGCCAGCAGGGTATCAAAGCCGGCAAAGGCCTGGGCCCCGGCAGCTTCCCCCTGGAGAGTATAAAAGAAGTTGACCACCTGTCCCAGGGCGGTACGGAAATGCTTTGGCGGGT
Source organism: Pelovirga sp. (assembly GCA_041686715.1). Classification (GTDB taxonomy): domain Bacteria; phylum Desulfobacterota; class Desulfuromonadia; order Desulfuromonadales; family Geopsychrobacteraceae; genus Pelovirga. The sequence goes on along the minus strand of JAWLDI010000054.1, from coordinate 2,857 downwards.
GGCTCTGGACCTTGCCGTAGGCTCCGCAGAAACCTTTAAGGAGAAGATCCTTCAAATCCCAGCCACAGCAATAGACCGAAAGCATCCCCAGATCGTGGATGTGAAAATCACCCTCGCGGTGGGCCCGGGCGATGTCTTCAGGATAAATCTTATTGAGCCAATAGTTGCTGGTGATGTTGGCGGCTATGTGATTGTTCAGACCCTGCAGGGAATATCCCATGTTGGCATTTTCATTGACACGCCAGTCTTCGCGGACAAGATAAGAATCAATGGATGCGATCGACTCCTCCATGAATTCCTGGGTACGGCGCAGGCCCTCCCGTTGTTTGCGATAGAGGATGAAAGCTTTGGCAGTCTGGGCGTGACCGTTCTCAATGAGAATTTTTTCGACCAGGTCCTGAACATTCTCGACAGTCGGAACACTGTTGTCTTTATAGAGTACCGCCAGAATCCCACCGACCTGGCGGGTAATTTCCGCCGGCTTGTCAAAATCGCTACCCCCTACCGCTTTGACGGCATTACAGATCGCCTGGGTAATCTTGTCCTCATCATAAGGAACCAGACGGCCATCGCGCTTGCGAATAAATGTCAGCATACGCCCTCCCTGCAACCCTGATCTGAAGACCAGAAGCAAAAAAACCAACGCCCTGCCCTGTGCCGGGCGGCTTCAGTGCAGGTACTCAAAAAAAAACTACCGGCGCGAAGCCTAGCATAGTCACTGCGGTCATGACAATTACAAAAAACACTATATCTAGTGCACGAGTTTGCTGAAAAACACTATATCTTGTCAATCTCCTGTTGATTATCTGTGGACAGAAGATGGCTAAGTCGCGGCAATAACAGCAGGTTTGAGATTTGTTCAGGAAGAGAAAAGTGGCGCCGCAAGAAAAAAATCAGATTGCAGACGGTCAAGAAAAGCGCCGGCGGAACCGGTCCGTTTAAGCTTGCCCAGTTCCCGTTGCAGATCGGGGTCAGTGATAAAATTAAGTACATCCTTGATTTTCATCAGGGACTGGCGTTCGCCACAAAACTTCTGTTCGTAAGCCAGCCACAGCTCATGAATAAATTGACCAAGCTGCCGGCGGCGCTCTACCGGATCGATCCGAACAGCAGCAGCACCCCGAATCCGTTCAAATATCAATGGGTCGGCCAGCGCACCACGGCCGATCATCAGCCCCGCTAAAGCTGTCTGTGTCAGCAGCTCCCGGGCCTGGAGCGGACAGCTGATATCACCGTTGGCAATGACCGGCAGAGATGTTTTTCCCGCCATCTCGGCGCAGAGCCGATGGTTCGCCGCGCCACTGTAGCGCTGCACCACCGTGCGCGGATGGAGAATAATATAATCCACACCGGAAGCTTCAAAAAGAGGGAGAAGACCTCGCCATTGGCCCGCATCATCATATCCGGCCCGGCACTTCACCGAAAAACTGCCGTGGCAGGCGCGGCGTAATGCTTCGAGTAATGTGACCAGCTGTTGCGGATGACGCAGTAACTCTCCGCCAGTCGCTCCGGTGGTCATGCGGCCATATGGGCACCCCAGATTCAGGTTGAGATGTCTGCAGCCGCCGTCCTGAACGAGTCGGGCCGCCTCGGCCAGACCCACGGGATCATTGCCGATCAACTGTACCACCAGAGGAGCGGCACCCGAATGGTCCCGCAGATCGGTCAGTTCGCCCCTGGTGATCCGCTTTCTGGTCCGGGTCTGCACGCGGACAAACTCGGTAAAAACCAGATCGGGCTGATACTTCAGCAGGTACAACCGGCGCAGTGCCGAGTTGGTCAGCCCCTGCATCGGTGCCAGCATCAGCGGTCGCTGACCATGGTTCCAGGGGAGGATGGAAGCATCAGCCGATGTATTGTCAGGGTTCACCGCTACGCCTGCAGGTATCACTGCTTGGCGCCGGTGATAATATACACCGGATTGTAGGCCTCAAACATTTTGTAATTGGTTTCCGGGCGAGTACGGGCCACATTCAGGGCGACCACCTCAACCAGATAGCCGGCATTGCTGAAATAATCGTTGGCTGCGGTCAGGGTATCGAGGGTAATAGCATTGAGAACGACAAGTCCGCCAACCGCCAGACGCTGATCGACCTGTTCGAGAATCTCCCATAAATGACCACCGCTGCCGCCGATGAAGACCCGATCCGGATCGGGCAATTCGTCAAGACAGTCAGGAGCGTTGCCGGTCACCAGGGTGACGTTACGAGCATTGAAACGATACAAATTTTCGCGAAGAAAACCCAGGCTCTCATCATTACGCTCAATGGCAAAGACACGTCCCTGAGGCAGCAGATAATCAGCCTCAATGCTGATGGAACCCGATCCGGCACCAATATCCCAGAGACACATGTCATGCCGCAGGCGTAACTTTGCCAGGGTGACGACGCGCACCTCTTCGCGGGTCATGGTTTTTTTGACACTCAGGAATTTATCATCCGGAATCCCGAACACTGGCAGGGTTCGCTGCTCATCCTCTTCGTATTCACGAATCAGAATCATCACATTCAGCACTGCCGCCTCAAGCTCGGCAGTCTCCCTGACACTGGCCTGACGGATCTTTTCAGCCTCGGAACCGAGATCTTCACACAGGTAAACACGATAACCAAGACGATGACGTGCCACCAGTTCGGCAGCGATCATTTTCGGTGTAACTGACTCATCAGTGAGGATTGCGGCCTTATCGTTGGCGACAACACGATCGATGACACTTTTGACATCGCGTCCCTGAGTTGACACAAAAATGGCATCGTCCCAGGGTTCACGAATTTTGGCAAAAGCATACTGAACCGAGGTAACGTTCGGCAGAAAGTCTATCAACGCCTCGGACAGATTGCGCAGCAGAAAACGACCGATG
>JAWLDI010000053.1:0-14856 GCA_041686715.1 Pelovirga sp. | reverse complement strand
CCCGAATGGCACAAAATGTAGTCAAATTCTCACAACCACTAGGCTGGTTCGGGCGCATCAAGGTCGAAAGAAAAGGGAAGCATTCCGGTAAAATTGACCTGAAAAAGGCCGGCATATTCACCCTCACCGAAGGCGTGAAGGTCCTTGCCTTGAGTATCGGCATTTTTGGTGGCAGCACCCTTGAAAAACTGAAACGACTGCAAACCGAAGGGGTTCTGGATAAAAAGCAGACCGCTGACCTGGAAGCTGCCTTTATTCTGCTGGCCGGGATGCGCCTGCGCGGTCAGATTGATGCTGCCGATTCAGGTCAGGAGATTACCAACCACGTGGCCCCTGAAAATCTCGACCGGGTTGAAATGGGGCAGCTCAAGCAGGCGCTTGAGGTTGTTGTTGCCTTCATTGCGACACTGAAACAGCACTTTCGACTGGACATGTTGCGGGGCTGAAAAACCATAACAAAATTACACCGTGACCCTCCCCCATACAGGCTATCAGGTAAAAACTGAACGATGCGTTCCCTATCGCTTCCATATGTTGTGCTGCTCATTCTGCTGTCGTTACTCAGCGGCTGTTCCGCTCCGCAACACAGTACAGGGGCGGCACCGGTAACAGATCCCATCGCTGAGCTCTTATTCCCGTCACCACAGAACGGCAGCACGGCAACTGCCGGTGAAGATCTCAAACGGATGGGTTTTGCGATACAGGTTGGTGCTTTCTCAATACTGGACAATGCTGTGGCGCTGGAATCAGCCCTGGCGCGCCGAGGGATCGATGCCTACTATTTTCTTGATGAATCGGGGCTTTATAAAGTCCAGTTCGGCAACCACGGAACATACGAAGCAGCACGTGCCGAAGCTCAGCAGTTTCAGCAGCAGAACCTGATTGGCAGCTTCTTTATCGCAGTTCCCGACCAGTCGAGCATTGCCAGAATCCAGCGCAGTGGCCGTGGCGATGTTCGTGAAGAACTGGTCAGTACCGCGCGACGTTTTCTCGGAGTGCCCTATCGTTGGGGCGGAGAAGACAGAAGCGGTTTTGATTGCAGTGGCCTGACCATGGTCAGCTATCGTCTCAACGGACTCGATCTGCCCCGCAACTCACGGGCCCAGTTCGACGCCGGCCGTCCGGTTGCACGGCAGACCCTGCAACGGGGAGATCTGGTGTTTTTTGCTACGCAAGGCGGGCGCCGAGTCACCCATGTCGGCATGTATATCGGTAACGATGAATTTATCCACGCACCGCGGGCGGGTCAGACGGTAAGGGTTGCCAGTCTCACCAGCCGCTATTTTAATAGAACCTTTGTGGGCGCGCGCACCTATTTGTAAAACGCAACAACATTACCTGCTGATCAGGGATAGGCCTTGGCCCAGACAATTGCCGGCTCAAGCTCGGTAAAAAGGCGAATGTTAACCCCTTTCTGGAAAAGCGTCTCAAGAAGAAGCTGTTCGTCTTTTTTGTATTCAATGGTTGTAACGATCGCAAGTTTGCGCAACACCGCACGATTGGTATAGTGCAGAATTGTTTCAATCACCCGATCGAGACTTTTTTTGCCTCGCGAGCAGAGAATCTGCCGTTTGTCAATAATCAGGCCGGTGCAGTCGGAATCCTCCATTTTGTTCATGATCGGACGATAAATGGTATCAACACAGTTGTTACAATCAGAAGGACCGACGCAGGTGACAATCATACAGTCTTCATCCTGTCGGGACGTCATCTGGAGTGAGGAACGCTCCTTAGCATGTGGCTGCGTTGATTGTTCCTCTACCTTTAAATCCATACAACTCCTCCGTAAGAGGGTATTTGTGGCATCTGCGCATAACAAATTCCCTCAGAATATCGTACATTCTAGCAATCACAACAAGGTATGACAATCTGAATTTTTGGTATCAGTTCAGCACCGGACCGGGAGGCCTGTGATAAAGGAGGCTGGGCGTCAATCTGACCCATCCACCAACAGGGTCACTGCCGAACCAACCGAAGTGCTGTTAATGGAGCAAACAATGAACAATGAACCGGCAACCAGAAAAGAAATTTTTGGCTGGGCCATGTTCGATTTTGCCAATCAGGCCTATACCCTGCTGATTATTACCGTCATTTATGGCGATCTTTTCACCCGTATCATAGTCGGCGGCACCGCGGAAGATTATCGGCTTGGCAACCTGCTCTGGAGTCTGGCGCTGGCCGGCAGTTATTTCCTCGTCGTGCTGACTGCTCCGGTTCTGGGCGCCATCATGGATTTTTCTGCGGCGCGCAAGAAATTTCTTTTTACCAGCTACCTGGCAACAGTGATAACCACAACCCTGCTCTACCTGGTCGAACCGGGCTATATTCTTTTTGGAATGGTGTTGCTGATTATGTCAAATTATAGCTACTCCGTCGGAGAATCTTTTATCGCCAGTTTTCTGACCGACCTGGGCAAACCGGAAGATCTCGGCAAAATATCCGGCTTTGGCTGGGCCCTGGGTTATGTCGGCGGGTTGGTCGCTACGGCTGTTGCCCTGCTGTTTCTGGGTGAGGTAAGTCTGGAAAACTTTGATCGGATCCGTTGGGTTGGACCCTTTGCCGGGGCATTTTTTCTGGTCGCGGCAATACCGACTTTTCTCTGGCTTAAAGAGCGTGGCCGCGGACGCCGGCTGCCCCATGCGCACAGATACCTGGTAATGGGCTGTCGCCGGGTTCAACAAACCTACCTAAGCTTAACCCGGTTTCGTGATCTTGCGATGCTGTTTGCATCCATTTTCTTTGCCATGAGTGGCATCTACATTATCATTGCTTTCACCTTTATCTATGGTGCCCAGGTGATTCGCTGGGACGAGTCGGTACGTGTCCTGATGTTTGTAGTAGTGCAGATCACCGCCACTCTGGGAGCGCTCGGGTTCGGCGTTATTCAGGATCGTATCGGTGCTAAAATTACCTATATCATGACTCTGTTGTTATGGATTGTTGCGATTATCCTTATCTACCTCACTCCCGATCTGGCCAACTGGGCCTTTCATCACTTCGGCTGGAACTGGCAGTCCCAGTATGTTTTCCTGGCCGTAGGCTGTATCGCCGGGACCTGCCTTGGCGCAACTCAGTCAGCCGGTCGTACTCTCGTTGGTCTTTTTTCACCACGGAACAAGGCGGCGGAAATATTCGGTTTCTGGGGGCTGTTCAGCAAAGCTGCCGCAATCGTCGGGCTGGTCGCTATCGGGTTGCTGCAGATGGCATTCGGTCTGCAGATTTCAATCCTTTTCTGTGTCCTGCTCTTTGCCGCCGCCCTGTACGTCGCATTAGGGATTAATGAAGCCCGCGGAAAAAACCAAAACGACCTGCCCGAAAAACAACGGGTCAGTACTGGATCCACTGTGGGTTCAATAAATTAATTGATGTAAAACAGCTGTTGTTGTAGTTTAGCCTCGTCTGTTTGCAGCCGGCCACACCACGATATCCACCTCTTCAGGGTCAGCGGGATGAAAACACTAGCAAAAGCTAGAACGATCGATCCGGACGCCAAATACCGTCAGGTTCTCAACTGTGCTCTGCAGTTGTTCGTCGACAAAGGGTATCACCGGGTGTCGATCCCGGATATTGTCGAGGCCTCCGGTGTCAGTACCGGGGCAATTTACAATTTATTCGGCAACAAGGAGAATCTCGCCCGCACCCTGCATCATCAGGTATTGTCCGGTTTTCAGGCCGACTTTGTTGAGCGGTTGCTCGACTGTGCGACCACGTATGAAAAATTACGTGCATTCGCTGAACTGGTCTATGAAAAAACCGATAGTGATCCGATCACCATGGAATACCTGCTGTTCATGAAACATGCTGAATTCATGGACGACATGGCCCCGATCTGTATGAGCGAACCCTTCTGTCTGATCCGCCAGATCGTCAGTGAAGGGATGGCCAGTGGAGAACTCCGCCAGGGGAATTACTTCATTTCAGCCGTAACCTATACCGGCGCGGTTTTACGGGCCGCACAACTCAAACTGGAGTGTGTTCTTGAAGAGCCTCTGTGCGACCTGGCGGATGAGTTAATTGCCAACGCCTGGGCTGCCATCAAGGCCTGATATTTTTATCTCCAGCCATTAATAGCACACGCCAATATCTGCTACACTTCTCTATAACTGACGTCTTGGTCATTTTGTTTCCGGCTTCATTGTCCCTACTGGAGATAGGTGTATGACCTTTAATCAAGGCCTTTTATTTGCAATTGCCGCAGTTACAGTGATCTTTTTCCTCTGGGGACGCTGGCGCCATGATGTCGTTGCCCTGGGCGCTTTAATGGCCTGCGTTTTTGCTGGATTGGTACCGGTTGATGGTGCCTTTTCAGGGTTGGGGCACCCTGCTGTCATTACCGTTGCCTGCGTCCTGATCCTCAGTACCGGACTGCAGACCACCGGCGCGGTGGACGCCCTGGTACAACGCGTCATGCCAAAAACTGAAGGGTTTCTTTTGAGCCTGGCTGCGTTGATTGGACTTGGCGCCGTTTTATCCGCATTTATGAATAACGTCGGAGCCATGGCACTGCTGATGCCGGTTGCCGTACAGTTAGCAAAAAAACACGATCTCCCGCCGGGCAAAGCGCTGATGCCCCTCGCCTTCGGTACCATTCTTGGAGGAATGACAACGCTCATCGGAACACCGCCCAACATGATTGTATCCGGCTTTCGCAGCGATATCGGCAGTGGCAGCTTCGGTATGTTTTCTTTTCTGCCGGTTGGTGGTGCAGTTGCCGCCAGCGGGGTACTTTTTTTACTGCTACTGGGGTGGCGGCTGGTTCCCTTACGCGAAGAATCGGGAGCTGCCGGTTTTGAAACCGGTAATTATCTCACCGAAGCACGGGTGCTTGACAAGGGTAAAGCTGTCGGTAAAAATCTCCGCGAGATAGAAAAAAACCTTGAGGAAGTTGATGCCCAGGTTATCGGTATGGTGCGCAATGAATTGCGTATCACAGCTCCCAACCCTGCTCGTATTCTCAAAGCTGACGATATCCTGGTAATAGAGGCCGATCCGGACGCCCTCTCGGCCGCCTTAACAACCCTTGACCTGACGCTGGAAGAAGACGTTCCCCTGCCAGAGACGGAGGAAGAACAAGACAGGAAACCCGCCTCCGACAAGCAAAACACCAAGGACAGTCACAGCGAATCGGGCCATAACGATGGTCACGATAGAGCCGGCAATGAGGTCGACATTCAGGAAATGGCGGTTATGCCGGCTACCGCCCTCATTGGCAGAACCGCCAGTGGTATCCGTTTACGCAGCCATTTCGGCCTGAACCTGCTGGCGATTTCACGGCAGGGGCGGCGCTCAATAAAGCGCCTTCGAACTACAGCAATTCACGCTGGGGATGTGCTGCTGATGCAGGGAAGTCCGTCTTCCCTTGCAGCCTTTGCCTCCACCTATGGATGCGTGCCCCTGGCCAAACGATCAATCAGTTTACCTGACAAAGGAAGTGCCGTCACAGCAACACTGATTATGATCTCGGCTGTCCTGGTAACAGCTTTCGGTTTTTTCCCGGCAGCCATCTCTTTCACTGCCGGTGTGCTGGCCTTTATGGCGCTGAAAATCGTGCCACCGAGACAGGCGTATGAGTCTGTCGACTGGTCGATTATTATCCTGCTGGGAGCTTTGCTGCCAGTCGCTGAAGCGATGACCTCAACCGGGGCTGCCGACCTGCTTGCTCGGTCATTACTGGACAATGTCGCCCAGGGGAGCCCCCATTTCACCCTGATCCTGTTGCTGATACTGACAATGCTCCTCACCGATTTCATGAACAATGCGGCTACAGCAGCTATGATGTGTCCATTGGCACTCAGTCTGGCTACGGAGCTGCAGGTCAATCCTGACACCTATCTTATGGCGGTCGCCATCGGTGCCTCTTGTGCCTTTCTGACTCCTATTGGACATCAGAACAATACACTGATTCTAGGTCCGGGCGGATTTCGTTTTACCGATTACTGGAGGCTCGGCTTACCGACCGATGTTCTGGTGGTTTCAGTGAGCATCCCCCTGCTCCTCTGGGTATGGCCATTATAATCAAACACCGCATTTAACTGTAGGTTATGTGTGTTTATTTTTTTTATCTTGACTTATAAGATAGTGTTTATTATTGTTTTACCCGTGAGCAATACCTATACATTCTATAGCCATTGCTCCCCATAAAAAACAAAACATCAGCATAAAACCCCGGGAGAACTAGATGAGCCAAATCTACACAGACAATTCCCTGAGCATAGGGGGCACCCCGCTTGTACGCCTCAATCGTATTGCCCCCGGTAAAGCAACCGTTTATGCCAAGATCGAGGGACGCAACCCGGCCTACAGTGTCAAGTGCCGAATTGGGGCATCAATGATCTGGGACGCCGAAAGAAGCGGAAAATTACGCCAGGGATCTGAAATTGTTGAGCCGACAAGTGGAAACACCGGTATTGCTCTGGCTTTTGTTGCTGCTGCTCGTGGCATTCCCGTCACCTTAACCATGCCGGAAACCATGAGCCTGGAGCGGCGCAAGGTGTTGAAAGCCTTTGGCGCCAACCTGGTACTGACCCCCGGCAACAAGGGCATGGGTGGAGCGATCGCAGCGGCAGAGGAGATGGCAGAAAGCGACCCCGACCGCTACGTACTGTTGCACCAGTTCAGAAACCCTGCCAATCCGGCCATCCACGAGCAGACCACCGGACCTGAAATCTGGGACGCAACCGGCGGCAAGGTCGATATTCTCGTATCAGGTGTCGGCACCGGTGGTACCATCACCGGTATTTCTCGCTATTTTGAAAAAATACGTGGCCAGGCGCTGCACTCGGTAGCGGTAGAACCGGCAGACAGTCCGGTCATTTCCCAACAACTGGCCGGTGAAAGCCTGCAGCCCGGTCCTCACAAAATTCAGGGCATCGGTGCCGGCTTCATCCCTGAAACCCTCGATCTTGATATCGTTGATCAGGTTGAACAGGTCAGCAACGAGGCGGCGATCGATTACGCCCGACGCCTTGCGCATGAAGAAGGAATTCTGGCGGGAATTTCCTGTGGCGCAGCAGTCGCTGCCGCCGCACGCCTCGCTGCCAGCCCGAAAACTGCAGGCCAGACAATCGTCGTGATTCTGCCGGACTCAGGCGAGCGTTATCTTTCCAGCGTACTGTTCGAAGGAATCGTATAAAACAGAAAAAAACACAATCCAACAGAACCCGAAACACTAGTGCCCTGTAACTCTTAACATGGCGCAAAGATTGCGCTGGATTTTGGCGGGGCAACAAGGCATGGCCGACGCTGCCTGACCATAGCTAATCAGCGTTGGTCATAACTCAGTTGGCGCGTCAAAAGACAAGCAAGATGCGATAGATTATGGGTTACAGGGTACTAGCCTGGAATAAAAACGCCTGTCTGCCTGGTCTTCGACAATATTTCCGCCCTTTCCCGTCTACGTGAAAGGGCTTTTTTTCGATTCCGGAGTTGAGCTATGGACCGATCTGACAAACGTATTGCCACCCTGCTGGTGCACCAGGGGCAGGATCGTGACCCGGCCACCGGCGCTTCGACTGTGCCCATCTACCAGGCTTCGACCTATCACCATCCGGCCGGAGCCAGGCAGGAATTTGAATATGCCCGTAGCGGCAACCCGAGTCGCCGGCAGGTGGAAGACACGATTGCCCTGCTCGAAGGTGGGCTACAGGGATTTGCCTTTGCTTCCGGAATGGCTGCCATCGGCAGTGCCCTGTCGCTTCTCAAAGCGGGGGATCATCTGATCGCTCCGGATGATCTCTACGGCGGCAGCTACAGTTATCTGACAATGACCCTGCCTCGCCAGGGCATTGAGGTCAGCCTGGTTGACCAGACGGACCCACAACAGGTAGAGGCAGCTATTCGGCACAACACCACAGCCCTGTTTCTCGAGACCCCCTCAAATCCCCTGTTCAAGGTTACCGATCTGCGCGCGATGGTAACAATCGCCCGTCAACACAAGCTGTTGACCCTGCTCGACAACACCTTTATGACCCCCCTGTTGCAGAAACCCCTGGACCTGGGTATTGACGTAACAATCCACAGCGCCACCAAGTTTCTGGGCGGTCACGGTGATCTGCTGGCTGGCCTGGTGGCGGTTAAAGACCGGGACCTCGCCAGGCACATCAAGCGCTTTCAGAACTCTTTCGGAGCGGTACTGGGTCCTTTTGACTCTTTTCTGCTGGCACGGGGAATCAAAACTCTCAAGGTGCGCCTGGACACCTGCCAGCAGAACGCATTGGAGCTGGCCAGGAGACTGGCCGAACACCCTGCGGTAACACGGGTGATTTATCCCGGTCAGGATGATTTTTCAGGCCGGGAGCTCCATTTTTCCCAAGCCACCGGTGCCGGAGCGGTACTTTCTTTTGAATTAAACAAAGACAGTGCAGTACATCACCTGCTTGAGCGGGTGAAACTGCCGATTGTGGCCCCCAGCCTGGGCGGTGTTGAGACCATCCTGACACACTGCTGGAGCATGTCCCATGCGACGATACCGGCTGCCGTCAAAGAGCAGATGGGCCTCAGCCAACAATTATTGAGAATTTCTGCCGGCATCGAAGACCTCGAAGATCTCTGGGACGATCTGGCTCAGGGGCTGCACGAAATCTGAGACAGCAGTAGCGGCCAGCCATCTCAATCTCGAAGCAATTGACTTTTTAATGAAATATCAATAGCCTAACATCAATAACCGGTTCTGGAGTACCCCCCCACAGATGGATGGTCCGCGATGAGAAAACTGGCAAACCTGTTTCTGATTCTCTTCATCACTTCTGCAGTGACAGGCATTGTTCATATTCTACTGCAGCACAGCGGGCTATTTCCCGGCGCCACACCAATTCATCGCTTCATCCGGGGGGCCTGCCTGATCACCGGCTTTCTGGTCTATATTGGTCTCGGTTTCAACCGTCACCTTCCGAAACAGGTGTTTATCCCCCTGTTTTTATGGCTGTTCTGGAGTCTGGTATCCTATTGGCCGCTGGATTATTTTACCCTCGGCTGGGGCCGCCTGGTTGCCTATGTTGCGCAACTGACGGTTGGTGCCATGGTTCTGAAGACCAATTTTCTTCTCAATAATAAAGGGCTGCTTCTGGCCCCCGGGCAGTTTGCCGGTCCGGCTTTCAGCTTCCGCAATCTTGTCGTTTTTGCTGTCATCAGCCTGGTTATCATACCAACCTCGTTGCTGCTCGTTCTGTTTTCCGCCGCCGGCGGCATCCTTGAAAAAAGTACCGGCGGCTTCGTTCAGCTTCGCCCCGACGGCCTCTACATGAAGGAAAAAATTTACCATCTGGATGGCAAAGATATCCGCCTGGCGGCAATGATTCATCTGGGCCAGGGTAGCTACTACGCCGATCTGATCTCCTCTATTCCGGCTGAACGAACCCTGATTCTGGCCGAGGGCGTCACTGATAAGGCGGATCTGATGCAGTTTGAATTCAGCTACAATAATATTGCCGACAGTTTTGGCCTGACCTCTCAGGAGCAGTTTCATTTTGCCGGTCGACGGATCAGTCCGGCAGACCTGGACCAGCCTTATCGTGAAAGGTACGATGGCCCGCATATTCTTGCTGCCGATATCGACCTGCAACAGTTTGACCCCCGCAGCATTGAGGTGCTCAATGCTATTGCCAGGTATCTGCTGAATGCTGAATCACTGATCAAGGGATATTTTGAATTTAATCGCTGGGCCGAGGAGAACATGACTGTCGAGACCAACCGGATGCTGATGCACGATCTGATCAATAAACGTAACCAGGCGGTCATTGATCTGCTGCCTCGGGCTTTAGATCGCTATAGCGTCGTGGTGATACCCTGGGGGGCCTTGCACATGAAAGGAATTGAAGCTGCCGTTCGCGAAGCTGATTTTTATCTCCACGACACCAACCTGCGCCGCGGCATCAGCTTTTTTGATCTGCCCTACAACCAAATAATGCGTCGGTTCCGCAGCGCCGGCTGAGTGAAGCTGTCGCCATCCGATTGCGGTTGTCACGCAATCCCGCTGCTGCACAGTAACCGATAGTTTTTATTTTTCTCCGCTGTCTTACCGGCTGTTCCGTGCCGGAGAATATTTTTTTGGCACCCGGCCGGGGATCAAGCGGTCATGATGAAGCTTTTGCGTCAGATTGCTGGAGCCGCTGCTGCATTGACCCCTGCCAGATAACCGGTTGACCAGCAAAGCTGCAGGTTGAATCCCCCGGTCGGACCGTCCAGATCGATCAGTTCTCCGGCAAAATACAGATTCTTGATAATTTTTGAACGCATGGTACGCATATCAATATCATCCAGACTCACCCCTCCCGAGGTGACAATTGCCCGCTCCGGCGTGTCGATCCCGGTCACCTCCAGGCGCCAGTTTTTAAACAGGTTGCCAAGAACCGCACGCTCTGCGCGGGTGATGGAGTGACATTTTTTATCTGCAGGGATCTCGCTCAAACGCACAAATAATGGAATAAGCAGCTGTGGCAACAGGGCAGACAGGGAGTTACTGAAATTTCTGTTGCTGTGGGTACTGAGCTCCCGCTGCAGGCGCTGATCAAAAAGTTCAGCACTGACTGCCGGCTTCAGATCAAGCTGGAGCTCGACCGGCCCCTGCTGCAGGGCATCCCGAATCGGGGCGCTCATATCGAGGACAATCGGGCCACCAATTCCGGCGCGAGTGAAAAAAGCCTCGCCAAATCGTTCCGCAATAACCTGATTCTCATGCCAGGCAGTCATACGAACATTCTTCAGGTTCAGGTTGAGAACTTCCCCTGTCCAGTTGGCAGCGAGTTGCAGCGGTATCAGCGCCGGTTGGGGTGTAACCAGCCGATGACCGGCGCCGGTCGCCCAGCGATAACCGTCACCGGTACAACCGGTTTGGGGATAGGACAAACCGCCGGTGGCAAGCACCACATTGTCGGCATGAAAGGTGGCGGCTGTTGTTGCTACCGAACAGACACCATCTGACTCTATTTGCAGACCGGTCACCGGACAACCGGTTTTGACCTCCACTCCGGAGCCTTCAACATAAGCCAGCAACAGCGATAATACCTCGGCAGCACTTTCCCGGGCGGGGAACATCCGTCCCCCCCGTTCACGCTGTAAGGGCAAACCGCGCTGGGCAAAAAAATCAACGGTGGCACCAACACCAAAGCGATAAAGAGCCGTCAACAGGGCTTTGCCCTGTTTGCCGAAATAATCACAGAAAAGCCGCGGATCTTCCTCATCGTGCGTGATATTACAGCGTCCCTTGCCGGTAATCAGCAGTTTGGCGCCACAGCTGCGATTTTTTTCGAGGAGCAGGACGCTGGCTCCCTGCTCGGCTGCAGCTCCGGCGGCAAAAAGGCCGGCCGGCCCGCCGCCAATGACGATGACATTATAGACAGTCACTCGTGCTCCTGTTTTCTGGACTGGTTACTCTTGCCGGGCTCGGTCCATTATCTCAAAAACAACCGTGACACCGGCCTTCACCTCAACTTTGCCGGGGGTAATCGGAACCGTATCGGCCGCTGCCAGCCGCACCTCTGCCATCAGCGGCTGGGGCCCACCCTGAGTATCTGCAGGATCGAGGCTGAGGGAAAGAACCTTCCCGAGTTCGACCCCGGCGCCCGCAGCAAGCACCCCGGCCTGTTTCAACGCTTTTCCGGTTGCCGCCGCAATGGCTTGTTGGTGGTAATGCTCCGGGTCAGCTACCGAAAACTGCAGATTGCCGACCTGATTGACTCCGGACTGATATACCATCCCGAGGAGTTCCCCGGCCAGATCAATATGATCGGTAACAACCCACAAATCATTATTAACCCGATAGCCGGTAATCTCCCGCTGCCAGTTGGCCGGTGTCGGGCGCGGCGGCTGACTCCATTGGGGGGTAATCTGAAATTGGCCGGTTGCCAGGTCCGACTTCTCCAGGCCGACCTCACCGAGAACCGCCATCAAGTTTGACATCCGCTGATTGTTATCCCGGACCGCAGCAGCGGCTTCAGCCGCCTCGGTGACAACGCCAAGACGCAGCCGCAACTGATCAGGAATGGCTTCAACGCGGGCATCGGCCTGAACAGTCAATTGCGGTAAAGAGGGGCTGGTAGCGGCATTGAACAACAGGGGTTGGACCGACTGACGGTGAGGCAGACAGCCGCCAAGAAGAAAAAACAGCAAAAAAATGATGGCAGTTCTGTGAATCATGGTGGCACATCCTTCAAGTTTGGAGAGGGTCAGTTTGTTGTGGTGTGGTGTCACAACATATGAGCAATGAGCATTATTGTCACTTTTTTTGCCATATCAAAAAACGATAATCGAATTCGGTCTGACGATGTTCCTCGTAGATCAAATCAAAACAAGCCCTGTCAAATTCAGGAAAGCTGGTATCACCGGCGACTTCGATATCAAGCTCGGTCACATAGAGACGTTGGGCCAGCGGCAATGTCTGGCGATAGACGTCACCACCACCACAGACAAACAGCTCTGATTCAGAGCGGGCCAGGTCCAGTGCCTCAGAGATCCCTGATACCCTGATGCCACCGCGAACAGGATAGTTGACGTTACGGCTGAGAACCATCATCCGCCGGCCGGGCAAAGCACGGCCGATAGCTTCATAGGTATGGCGCCCCATGAGCAAGCTGTGTCCCATGGTGTGGCGCTTGAACCAGCACAGATCATCGGGCAGATGCCAGGGCATGGTTCCCTTGTTACCGATAATATGATTGCGGGCGATGGCAACGATCAATGAAATCATCATCGGCAGGCCCTTGGCGCAGCCCTGTCGCCGATAACCGGCACATCCCTGACCAGATAACGCTCAAACAGATGCTCCGGCATCCGGTTAATCAGACGCACCAGCAAAAAAACCACGAGCAGGGAAAATATCAACCGTCCCCAGAATATCCCCGACAGATGGGCACCAAGGACCATTACCAGCAGGGTATCTTCGATAATGCTGTGACACAGGCCCATCAGAGTAACAGAAGCAAACAGATCGCGCTTGCTCAAGCGTCCCGATTGCGCTTCCTGGATAATCAGCCCGCCGCCGTAGCTCAACCCCAGGGTCATCCCGATAATGGTGACCGGAGCGGCATCGCGGCTCATGCCGAGCAGGTTCAGCAATGGTTCCAGCAATCGGGTCATCAAAGCGCTGATGCCGATTTTCTTCATCAAACTCAATATCGCCATCAGGGTCAGAATAATCAGAAAAATGATCAGCATGGTACGCAGTTCGGCCACAATCCAGGCGTTCCAGGTTGGATCGACCGGGGGTGGATTCCACAGGGCCTGATTAGCCTGTTGCAGAGTACCGGTAAATTGATAGGACAGATGCAATAACCAGCCCAGCAGCAAAGCCCCCAACACCCTGATCAAGGCCGTTGAGCGAAAACGGGTACCGGCTTTCTGGGCAATGCGCAACTCAACGGGCAGAGCATGAGCAATCAGGACCATCGTACCAAGAACCGTCACCTGGGCAACGGTCAACTCGAGGCCGGGCGCCAGGGAGGCAAAAACAACCATCCCTCCGTAGATGTTGGTCACCATAGCCGTTGCCCACACCAGGCCCATCTGCCCGGGAAGTCCGACCACTTCCATCACCGGTCCGAGAAGAATCCCGAATTGATCGACAATGCCCCACTGCTGCAGAAAACGGGTAACAATACTGATCGGGATGATAATTTTAAACAGCATCAGGCTGGTACGTACAGCGTCACGAAACAGCTCTGCGACAGCCTGAAAAAATTGCTTTAACATGTATACCTAACCACGTGACTGTTTGCCACTCATTGATTCAATCACCAGCCTGAAAACCCTGGTTGCGGCAACCTGCTCTGGGTGAAAGGAGAACGCCTGATCTGAATATTGAGCCATCAATATCTGCAGTGCCGACCGCTTTTTTTCCGGAGCATCAATAAATTCAATGCGCCCGCTCCCCATGATACTGGTGAAACGGGCTCCCCAGTTGCAGGCTTGTTCCGCTTCAATGATACCCATATCGATGGTGATGCAGAATCGTGCCCGCAGCTGCTGTTGCAGCAGTTCTATTTTGTGCCCCTGGGGCGCTGAATGAAAATACAGTGCCCCCTCCTGATAGCCGTAGTTTAACGGCAACAGATAGGGCAAAGGGTCATCCGGAATCGCCAGATGACAGATCTGCCCATGCCACAGCACCTGTTCCAACTCACCTGGAGCCGAAATCTCTTTTTCATGTCGTCGCATACCCACCTCTTATTTGCGAAAAAGCCATAGAATCAGTGACAAAAAACCACTGACCAGAAGCATACTGGTAATCGGAAAGAACATCTTGAAGCCGGGCCTGTCTATCACGATATCACCCGGCAGCCGCCCCAGCGGAAGTTTCCCGAGCCAGGGCCAGAGCAGACCGATAAAGAGAATGAGCAGGCCGATAGTGATCAGGATTTTCTGCATTCCGCAGCGCACCTTTTGAGCATAGCTTTACCGGCTTCAGTGTAGCATAAGATGATCGAGGAGTGACCAGATGAAGAAGGATAACTCCACGGGATTTTTTTTTGCCGGTCTGCTATTCTTGGGAATATCACAGGATTTTTTCACTATCTCGTGAAGAGGATACGATGCCCCGCTGGTTAAAAATAACATTGATCACTGCTGCTGTTGTTATCGGTTTGCTGCTGGTTGCCGTGCCGGTGGCCGCGGTTGAGCTCGATCTGCGGGGTCATTTCACTCAGGGCGGACTGGTCTATGGCCGTACCTGTGCCGATTGTCGGGTTATGTTTCAAGGGCGTCAGGCGCCGGTGACAGCAACCGGAGATTTTATTATCGGTTTTGGCCGAGATGCGTCTCTTGCAAAGCAACTGCTGGTGCAATCACCAGAGGGTCAAGTGCTTCAACAACAGCTTCAACTTGAACCGCGTGACTATCGGATTCAGCGGATTGATGGCATCAGTC
>JAWLDI010000052.1:0-15178 GCA_041686715.1 Pelovirga sp. | reverse complement strand
CTGTTGCATGTTGTAATCCTGCATGTATCAAGAATCAATCAAGAGGCAGATATTCTACCCGCACAATTTCAAGCTCTTCGCGTCCCCCTGGTGTGATCACTGTCACCTCGTCGCCATCCCGGGCACCAAGAAGGGCTCTGCCTACCGGCGAAAACCAGCTGATATGGCCGCGGGCGACATCCATTTCATCGCCCCCGACCAGACTGAGACGGCGCTGTTCTCCGTCATTATTCTCCACCGTAACCGTAGCTCCGAACAGAACGCGACCCCGGGCATTTTCTGCCTGTTTGAGCGGATCAACAATAATGGCCTGATCAAGCTGACCGGTAATAAAACGGATGCGGCGATCGATTTCGCGCAAGCGTTTTTTGCCATAATGATAATCGGCATTTTCCGAGCGATCCCCATTGGACGCTGCCCAGGCAACGGTCTCCACCATCGCCGGGCGCTCCTTGTAAAGCAGATGCTTCATCTCTGCACGCAATCGCTGCGCACAGGCAGGCGTCATGTAATTTTTGCGTTCGTCATTCATTGACTGTTTCCAGACAATCGGACACATGTTGAGCCCTATTCTTCATCCAGCTCTTTCAGGGTCTGTTTGACAAAGTTTTTCGCCCTGCCACCGGGGGCCATCATCCCATAAGCCATCGTTTCCAGCAATTCATCATCGGTAGCACCATGCTCCTTCGCGACCGCGAAGTGCTTTTTCATTCAATCAGGGCAATGCACCGCGACGGCGCAGGCAACACGGATCAACTCACGGGTTTTAACATCAAGAACCTCAGGATACTCGAAGTCAAAAAACTTTTTACGCATTATCATTCTTACCTCCACCAATCGGCGTAAAAGCAGGTCGATTCAGCTGAAAAATCATAACAAACCAGCAACTATTCAGATTCATCGTTGCTACAGGTCGCAGCCCTGCGACAAGGGGCGTCGGTCGCCATAAACGACCCTACGTAGAACGCTCGCATGCCCCGATACAGGACCCGAAGATCCGGCTCTGAACAGACACAAAAAACCAAAACCCATCCGGAGGGCAGATGGGCTTTGGTCCTGTTTATTTCATATCACAGCCATCCAGCAACCTTGACTACTTGCTCTCTTCGACCATATACATGACAGCAGCCCGGACATCCTCATCACTCAAACTACTGTTACCGCCACGAGCCGGCATGCGTCCTATGCCATTAATGCTGTTTGTTACCAGTTCTTCAATATCAGCACTATAACGATCGGCGCCAATTTCAGGGGCACCCATGATGCCTGAATCGTGACAACTGCGGCAGTTTTGCTCATAGACAGAACTGCCCTGATCAAAAGTAGCTGCAGAGGGAGTCAGTGCTGCCAGCTTGTCACTTCCATCTTTTACCAACTGCTGAGCTCCGGTCTGGACTTCATCTGTCTTTTCAGCAACAGCGTCTGAAGCTTTTTGGACAACTTCCTGTGTTTCCTCTTTCAGCTCCGCCCCTTTTTCAACCACCTGATCTGCAGTTTTCTGAACGGCATCTGTGGCTTTCTGGACCGTTCCCTCAGCAGCTGTTGACTCTGAAGTGTCCGGCTGTGCAGCCGTATCAGTTGAGTCATCGCTGCAAGCTGTCAGAAGTAATACCACGGCAAATAAACAGAATACTTTTTTCATTCTCTTGCTCCTTTGTGTTTGCTGGTACCTATTCAGCTGTCACCTTTGTCTCAGCCCCCCGACTCGGTGCTGAAGAGATACATTTAATTCAACAAGTGCCAACAATCAGTTTCCCTCCAGACGGTCACCCAGCCCCTTGAGCAGATCACCGGTTTTCTCTTCAATCCTTTTTTTATCTTCGTCAGACACATCAATCTGCAGCTTCTTTTCGAGGTCGCCAACCAGTTTATCAGTCTGTTGTTGTACTTGACCGGTCAGGTTTGACTGCAGTGATTCCAGATCACTGAGCTCTCCAGACAGCATCCGGGCCAGTGCCGGCGATAACTGGCCGGAGCTTTGTTGTGCTGTTGTCAGGATGACCTGGAGAATTTTTTCAATCAATTGCGGCATGGTCAAGCCCTGCTCTTTTTCCCCGAGGTTATGCAATTCGATCTTCGGCAACACCAGGTTCAAAGAACTGCTCTGGCCAAGGACATCCAGATTGGCATTGACCTGCACATCATCCAGCGAAAAATAGGTGACAACATATTTCTTGCCGCCCTCCCCGGTCGGTGCTGCGGACTCTGCCGACTGGTCTTTGTCGCCGGCGAGCTGACGGGCGCGTTCGAGCAACGGATTGACATTATTTCTGCCATCCTTCTGTTCGAGATTAACCCTGATACCACTCATCTCAATGTGTGGCACAACAACCTTGTCACTGAGCAGGGAATTAAGAGAAACAGCGAAATCGGCTTGGCCTAACTTTAGAAATTGTGGAGCAGCAAAACCGGTCGGGTTGGCAATGTTGAGATTTTTCATGGTAGCTTCCCCGCCCAGCAAGGACAGCTGAACATCTTCGACCCGGGTCGTCACACCAAGAGCGGTTTCTCCGCCTTTTTCGATACCCTTTTTAACGAGGGTGTCGCTAAAGTAAACAACTCCGGCGCCGGCTATAATAACCAGCAACAAGAGAAAGCCCACCAGTTTAAGCAGCAGCTTCATATATTCCTCCAGAGCTCAATGCAATTCATCAACGAACCTGATATCCATTATTCTGTCTGCTCAGCACCGGCCCGGGGGTTCTGCGGCAAGGACGACAGCTGAACAGTTGCTTTACTTTCTTTTCGGCTGACAGACCAGAACGACCATCATACCCGGGAGAACGGGCTCGGGTTGCACAAGTTTTTAGCATACCTGGCTACCGCGTTGCAGTTGAGGCACCTATGACCGGGATTGGCCATCAGCACTTTGGCATCATCATGCCGCCCCTCGCCACGCAGTTGACAGATATGCATCCAATGTGAACCAGGATCTTTGCACTCGTGTTCGTCTATACCTGTCATACAGCCTCCAGGTCATCAGGTTTAAATTTCAGTTCCAATTATAACATTAATCGGGCAGGAAAACAGGAAGAGCAGAACAATCAGCTGCCGTTACGGAATTTTCGCGCGAAATTCTCTTCGTCATCAGGGCTGCCAATCAAAATCAGCCCCATACCTTCTTCAAGAGTTGTCTCAGGTGGCGGGGAAACTATGGGATCAGGTGAACCAGGCAACTCCAGCGCAACAATGGAGCAACCGGTTTTGGGCCGAATCTGGGACTCGGCAATACTCAAGCCCGCCAGCGACTGCGGCAGTAGCGCGCGGAACACGTCGATCCCCTCGGTCAGAAAGATGGTCTCTTTGCCTTCGAGTACGTTGTTAAGGATATTGGCTCCAACTGAAGCGTTGGAAATGACGAAATCTGCCCCGGCAGCATACAACTGTTCAACGTTTTCCTCCTGGTTCGACCGTGCCACAATCCGCATATGGGGACGTTGACGCCGACTGGCCAGGGTCAGAAAGATATTGGTGCTGTCGTCATTGGTGGTCACAATAAGCCCCTTGGCATCCTCAATACCCGATTCCAGCAACAGGTTACGACTGGTGGCATCACCAATAACTGTAATATGGTCCATACAATCAAGGTTGTTGGTCCGATCAATGATAACAAAGGAAATGGAGCGTCGTTCCAGATAGCGCGCGGCGCTACAGCCGATGCGCCCGTGTCCCAGAACCATGACCAGATCCGTTGTATCCTTTTCGCCGGCAATGCCTTCCAGAGCATGGAGTTGTTCGCGGGTGCCGGCAAGCACCATCAGGGCCAGAGGCGAAAGCACACTGCCGGCCTCGGGAATAGTAAAAGTGCCACGCTCCCACAGACCGATAACGGCCAACCCGGTCTGCTGGCGGATCTTTGCTTCAGCGAGGGTCTGACCGATAAACGGAGTGGATTTTACCGGCATTTCAGCGATCAGCAATTTTCCAAAAGCATCAAGGATATGGGCGGTCGCCCCCAGGGTCGTTGCCCGGGAAGCCAGATAGCTGCCGAGAATTCTCTTCAACGGAATAGCCCGGTTGGCACCGGCCAGACGCAGCAATTCGGAGCGTTCAGGTTCATCCACCATGGTGGCAATCGGCGTTTCGCAAAAAGAGCGGATGGTTAAACAGATATTTGTATTCAACGGATCACTCAAATTGGCAATAACATGCCTGGCACTGGCGACCTGGATATTTTTCAGAAAAGTGATGCTGCTCGGGTTCCCCACGACCACGTGCAACCCTTCCTGCTCCAGGGTCAGTGCTTCTTCATGGTCTGGAGTAACAATCACATAAGGGGTATGATGAGAAACCAGTTTGCGAATCAGGGCACGAGTGATGCTGTCATAACCGAAGATAATGACATGGTCGCTATACTCTTTGTTCAAATGTGATTTAGGGCGATATCGCAGGCGCTGCTCGATCCAGGGGGCCAAAAACAGGCTGACCATACCGAACGGCAACAGAATCAGCATAAAGATCACGCCGGAAAAAGTTACCACAGCAGAAAACAGATGACCGGCATCAGTGGTAAAGACATAGTCACCATATCCCAGCGTGCTCATGGTGACAATTGTCCAGTAGACGCCCGTTATAAAGGAGTATTGGTGCCCTTCGAAATGATCCATCAACATGGTAAAAAGTGCTGCATACGTCATGATCATCGCAAACAGGAAAAGGCAGTAAATGATAAGAAGTTTGAGATTTTTTCGGGCCTGCCCACGCAGAAAAAAGGCAAAATCCTCTACAGGTAATTTCATAAGAATCCGATCAAGAAAGTCAACAACCTAGCAGTAGCGTCAGTGGTCCTTCAGACGCGCAGAAACAACATCGATTTGTAACTAATTTTTTCCGGCAAGGCAAGTTTCAGGTGGCAGGGCAACAGCAGCTGTCAAACCAGGACGACAAGCAGAATTTATGACACGTCCCGAGATGACGAATCAAAAAAACAGAAAGGATTCTCAGATATGCTGCCTTGAATCTTTTCCGCCAGCAGCTCTGCAGTCAATGGTCGGCTGAAATAGAAACCCTGTGCTTCGTCGCAGTCTTTTTCTGAAAGAAAATCGAGTTCCTGCTTGTTTTCGATACCTTCGGCGACGACTTTAATGCCCATGGTATGCGCCATAACAATAATAGCCTCGGTAATGGCCGAATCTTCCGGGTGGGTGGTCAAACGACGAATAAAGGTTTTATCGACCTTGAGGCGATGAATAGGGAAATGGTGCAGGTAACTCAAGGAGCTGTAGCCGGTACCGAAATCATCAATCGCCAGCGTCATTCCCATCTTTTTGAGATGATGAAGGGTCTTACGGGCCCCATCGATGTTGTCCATCAGGGTGCTCTCGGTGATTTCCAGTTCCAGCAACTCGGCATCCAGCTCGGTACTGATCAGCAGTTCTCGAATGGTCGTCACTAAGCCGCTGTCACGAAACTGCTTGGCCGAAAGATTCACCGCTACCCGTAAACGGGCCCCGCTACTTTGCTGAATTTCCTTGATCTGTCGACAAGCGGTGGCCAGAACCCAGCGTCCGATCGGCAGAATCAGCCCGGATTCCTCAGCCAGGGGAATAAATTGAGCCGGCGACAGGTTGCCGAGGGACGGATGCAACCAGCGCAGCAGGGCCTCAACGCCAATGGTTCGGCCGCTGGCTAAATCAATCTGGGGCTGATAAACCAGGAAAAATTCTTCATTATCGAGGGCTTTACGCAAGTCATTGGCCAACAGCAGTCGTTGCAGAGCCTGGGCGTTGGCATTGGACGAGTAAAAACGAAACTCATCACGACCGCTGTCCTTTGACTGGTACATGGCGGCATCAGCATTCTTGATCAGTGTGTCAGCATCATCACCATCGGTTGGAAACATAGCGACACCGATACTGGTCGTCACAAAAACTTCCCTGTTTCTCAGGACCAGTGGATCTTTGAGGGTATCATGAATTTTTTCAGCAATCCTGACGGCATCATCCTGCCCGTGGATCAGATCACTCAAAACAACAAACTCATCCCCCCCCAGACGGCAGACGGAATCGCAGTGACGCAGGGCGTTTTGCAGGCGATCGGCAACGATTTTCAGCAACTGATCGCCCACGTCATGCCCAAAGGTATCGTTCACCCGCTTAAAATGATCGAGATCCAGAAACAACAAAGCTATCTGCTTATTGTTGCGACGCGCCCTGGTCAGCATCTGGTTCAAGCGATCTTTTAACAACAGACGGTTGGGCAGGTCGGTCAAGGCATCGAAATAAGCCATATGGGCGATCCGGGCCTCGTCCTTCTTGCGTTGTGTGACATCTTCAAACAAGGCGGAAAAATACCCATGAGAAGAAGGTGCCGCCGATATTTTCATGGTTTTTTTCTGATCAATAAATTCGTATTCAAACTCGCTGGACACCTCTTCGCGAACGATACGGGCGAAGATATCGAGACATAAGGGCTCACCGTTTACCAGCGGAAAAACGTCACTTGCCCGCCTGCCGACAACATGCGTTGACGATATGGAGAAAATCTGCTCGAACGCCGGGTTGACATCGATAAACTCATAATCGCTAGGGCTGTTGTCTGCGGCATACACCATCCGGAACTGCGCCACCCCCTCACGCATGCTTGAATACAGGGTGCGGTAGCGCTCTTCGCTCTCACGCCGCTTCTGCTGCTCATTTTTAAGAGCTGATATATCAACAAAACTTTCCAGCAGCAGTTCCTGACCCTCGAGCTCTATTTTCGTTACTGTCTTGATGATCGGCACCTCTGTGCCATCCAGGCGGACAACCTTTCGCTCCGACTTGTCGATGGATTCCCCCAGATCAGTGATCGGACATTGCCCCTGTTCCCGTGGGCAGATGAAATTGTGGCAAATTTTACCTTCAATATCAGAGGGTTGCCCACCGACCATATCGCCCAGAGTCTGATTGGCAAAAACAACCAGATGTGTCTCCGGATCAATCAGGGTGATGGCTGCCGGGGTACCGTTAAGAATCGCCCGCAAACGCAATTCAGCCTCTTTAAGAGCGCTTTCCTGGTGCTTTAACTGGGTGATGTCGGTGTAAATAAGGATAATGTAAACAACCTGACCGGCAGCATTCTTGATGGGTGTACCAACGACATGATAATAGCAGTCGTCAATCTCAAAATTGCTCTCATCAGCAACCTCACCATTTTCCAGAATCAGATCAAGAATGCATTCATTCTGCGACTGACGACGATTGCAGACCATGTCCCTGAAGTTCCTACCAATGGTATCGGTCAGCGACGGAAAAAAAAGTTCCTGTCCTTTCTTGTTGTGAGCACGCAGACGCAGCTCGGCATCGACAACCATAATGCCGGCACCGGAAGCATCAAAGATGGCCTGGATCTCCTCCTTGGCGAGGGTCAACTCTTCGTTAGTTTCCTGTAGATTCTCAAGAACCTGGCGAAAAGAATCGGTAACGATGCCGATCGGATCAACAGACATGAGGGTATCATTATCCAGTTCTTCAGGCGCCAGCGGGAGCGTGCCGATCACTTGCAGCATGGTATCGGTCTTCTGCCGGATATAACTGTACAACTGTTGTTCACGTTCAAGCAGTTTTTTTTTGTCACGCGACAGTACCGCCAGTTGCTTTTTCAGCTTCTGCAGTTCACGGGTGGTGTCTGCGGAGGGTCCATCCGGAACGGCATCAGGCCTGGGATCAGAACTCATATATATCCGTCCTTTGTGGATCTGTTTTTGAATATGGCAACAGAATAGCAGTTAAGCGCTTCGGTAATCTCAAACTGGTAACCCATACTTTTCACAGCATCACAGATCCGATTGGTCGATTCGTGATTATCGATCAGAAACACGACCCTGATATCGCCGTTACGCAACTCCTTCTTATGATTATTCAACTCCCGCAAGGCAACCAGCAGGGATGAGGGGCAGACAAAGCCGCGTGCGTCAACTTCAACAGTGTTGGCTGGTGCAGCAGACATCTGTATCACTCCTTTCTCAAACCCTTACGACATAACGCGTGAGCAGCCGCGTTCCGATCCAGGCTCCGGGAAACAAACCAATGACAAACAGAGCACTCTGCAATGACAGTAACGGAATTCCCCCAAGCAGATGCCAGACATTGCAGGCCGGGCTCATGCGAGATGCCATCCCCATCAGGATCCCCCCGGATAAAGCAGCTGCCAGCTGGATTATCGGCACCTTCCAGTGGATAGTGAACTTTTTCATCAGCACACTGGAAAAAAAAGCTCCCAACACAATTCCACCAATCAAGGGAAACTGAACCAGGGAGAGGCCATCAAAATAAGGGCCGGGACCGGCATTCAAAACAGTTTCCGCCACTGGAGAATAGTAGCTGAAACCCCGTAATTGCAGAAACTCCTGTGAAGCGATCCAACCGGGGGCAAACAACTGCGCAAAATAGGCGCCGGCTTTGGAGTAACTGGTAGTGATACCAAGAGGCATGCCGACAATTGCAAATGAAACCAGAGTAATAAAAGCGAGTAAAACAGCGGCCGTCCGGGGCTGCAGATATCCCCCGACAAACGAAGGGCGCACCAGCAACCCTTGCCGGTGCCAGCGAACCACCAGATAAAGCAACAACAGCACAACCAGCGCCATCAGCACCGTCTGGTTCACACCCAGCAACTGCGCCAGCGTTGCCGCTTCACTCAATCTTGTTTGCTGCGCCAGCACGGTCCAATAGGGGTGCACACTGACATAAACAACACTGCCGATCAGCATGCCTGCAATAGCAATCAGAGCCGCAAAGCTTCCCGCACCAAATTTATACAGAACTCCGACAACACAACCGCCGGCCAGCACCATGCCAATGCCAAAAAAAAGTCCGCCGGCAAACGTGGTCAGCGACGGCAGGCCGAATAGCGATGACGGCAGGTCATACGTCACCCAGCCGGCCAGACGAGCGACTTCGATAAGGACAATATTCAAGGCGATGAGCAGAACCAGACTGGGCAACAGGGGGCTGCTGCGAAACAGGAAAATATCGCGGATGGCGCCGGCAAGACAGAAATCAGCACGATGCATAATGACTCCGCCGGCCACCCCCAACACTAGAGATATCAGAATGATCAGTGTCACACTGCTCATCGAATAACCTTTGTACTAAAACAAATTAAAAGCATTTTTTAATTAATAAAAAAACATACATTCAGACTTTACCGAACAATCGCCATATTGGCAAGTTTATTTGTTCATAACAAGGCCACGCTGGATCAAATACCCACCCTTGTCACTCGATCTTCAGACCAGTGCTGAACAGATGCCGTAAATTTTCATTTTCTTGATCCACATCAAGGCTAGCAACCTGCGAAATCGTTATACATAACAAAGCTTCCCACTTGTGACACCTCAACCCATAAAAGGAGAACACTATGACATCCGCTGAACTGATTAAAAATATAAGCAAAAGCGAAGTCCACACAACGACTGACCTGATTGAATATGCCCAGCAGAAAGTCGTCAGTCGTACCCTGGCGCAGAATGACCACCTGACCCTGACCCTGTTTGCTTTTGACGCCGGGGAGGGAATCAGCAGTCATGCTTCCACCGGAGATGCCATGATTCAGATCCTCGACGGTGAAGCCCTGATCACCATCGGCACGGAAAATTTCACGGTAAGCCATGGTGAGCTGCTTATCATGCCGGCAAACATTCCTCACGCTGTGGATGCGGTCAAACCATTTAAAATGCTGTTGACAGTGGTCAAACCGCCGATCGATCAACAATAGAGCAACCAGCCACCTATTGAAAAATTCCGGACCGATTCAAACAGTATAAACAACAAATGGGAAACCAGGTAAAGACCTGATTTCCCATTGTTTTATTATGGTGCCCGGGACGAGAATCGAACTCGTACGGGATATTATCCCGAGGGATTTTAAGTCCCTTGCGTCTACCAATTCCGCCACCCGGGCGCGAAACCTATCTTATTGATTACGCGATCACTGTCAACAGCAAAAACTCTGTGCCCTTTTTTCTCTGGAGAGCTGTGGTAAAAAATCCAGGGGTGGATCTTCTTCCAGCAGCCCATGGTCGTAGCAACGCTTGAAAAAAAGTTTCAGTCCTTTTAGATGCTCATCACTGAGTTGATAACTGATGCTGTTCCAATATGAGATAATCTGCGCAGGCATCAGCCCGGTGAGTTCAGCTGCCTTGCGGGCAAAGGGTTCGGGCTGATCCAGAACCTGGCAGCGTGATCTCAGCAATTGCCCGGAAAGAGCTTCGAGAGCCGCCTGGTGACGTGCCAGAGAACTGCGTCGCACCATCCACAAGGCAAAAACAAACGGCAGGCCGGTATACTGATGCCAGAGTGCTCCTAAATCATAAATCGCCACTCCTGTCGGTTTGGCAGCGGCAAGTTTCAGAGCTCGATCACCAATCAGGAGCGCCGGCCTTCCGGCATGGACATTCTCTTCGACAGATCCGGAGGGAACGCGGGTTACAACCTGTGCAACAGCAAAATAATCACGCAGCAAAATCTCCAGTAAATTTATTGACGTGGCGGACTCACCGGTAATGGTGATCTCTTTGCCGTCAAGCTGGTCCGGACTGACGGGAGAAAAGAGCAGAACGCTGGCGATACTGCCGACAGAAGAAATGGAATGGCCGGGGAGCAGCAGATAATCGCGCCAGTTACGTGCATATTCAAACGAGGAAGAAGGACTGGCGTCCAA
Source organism: Pelovirga sp. (assembly GCA_041686715.1). Lineage (GTDB taxonomy): Bacteria > Desulfobacterota > Desulfuromonadia > Desulfuromonadales > Geopsychrobacteraceae > Pelovirga. The sequence continues at coordinate 4,534 of JAWLDI010000052.1, read as the reverse complement.
TTCCCCTCGTTGCAACATGAGGTTGAGTTCAGAAGGCACACCCGCGATCAGCTTTCCTGCAAAGCCCTGTTCTTTCAAGTGTCCGAAAAAAGGGACGCAGTTCAGGTAACTGATATATCCCAGCGTGAGCGGTACAGCAGTCATAGCCATCGTTATTTTCCAAAAAAACGGGACAGGAGATCCATCCCTGCCCCATCGATCATGTATGTATCCTTTTATGTTAAATCTTGGTGCGTTCGAGAAAGTTGGTATCAAAATGACCATCAATAAAGTCTTTGTTGGCCATCATTTTTTTATGAAACGGGATCGTGGTTTTAATTCCTTCAATGATGTATTCGTCAAGGGCCATGGCCATTCGCTTGATCGCCTCTTCGCGGGTTTCCGCATGGACAATCAACTTGCCGATCATCGAGTCATAGTGTGGCAGCACCGTGTATTGATCGTACATGGCACTCTCAATACGAACCCCCATACCGCCGGGAGTATGATAGCCGGTAATCTTTCCAGGAAATGGCGTGAACTTTTCCGGGTCTTCCGCATTGATCCGACACTCTATGGCATGCCCTTTGATGACGATATCCTCCTGCCGGTAGCGCAACGGGATACCGGCAGCTGAGCGGATCTGCTCCTTGATAATGTCGACTCCGGTCACCATTTCCGTTACCGGATGCTCCACCTGAACCCGCGTGTTCATTTCCATAAAATAGAACTGGCCATCAACATCAAGCAGATACTCTACCGTTCCGGCACTGGAATAACCGGCGGCCTTGGCTGCAGCTACAGCACAGGAACCCATGCGCTCACGTAATTCCGGGGTCAACACGGGACAGGGAGCTTCCTCGATCAATTTCTGGTGCCGCCGCTGAATGGAACAATCCCGTTCTCCAAGATGAATAACGTTACCGTGTTTATCACCGAGCACCTGAATTTCCACATGGCGGGGATGTTCACAGAACTTTTCGATATAAACATCAGCCTTGCCGAAACCGGCCTGCGCTTCGGAGCGAGCGGTTGCCAGGGCGTTGGCCAATGATGCCGGCGAGTGGACAATTTTCATGCCGCGGCCACCGCCACCTGCAGAGGCCTTGATAATGACCGGATAACCGATATCTTCAGCAATCTGCTGGGCTTCTTTGGAACTCTGGATACTCTTGTTGGTACCGGGCAGAATCGGCACACCGGCAGCGGTAACCGTCTTCCGGGCGGAAATCTTGTCCCCCATCAGCTGCATGCTTTCGGCTGATGGCCCAATAAAGGTAATTCCACACTCTTCACAGATCTCTGCAAATTCAGCGTTTTCCGACAAGAATCCATAGCCCGGGTGGATAGCATCGGCATCAGCAATTTCTGCTGCGCTGATAATCGCTTTCATATTAAGGTAGCTCAACGCGCTAGGCGTCGGGCCGATACAGATACTTTCGTCTGCAAGACTTACGTGCAAGGCCTCATGATCGGCCACCGAGTGGACGGCAACGGTCTTGATCCCCATCTCTTTACAGGCGCGGATAATCCGTAAAGCGATTTCGCCGCGATTGGCAATCAGAATTTTATGGAACATGTTTTTATCACTCCTGCCTGAATTGAGTCATTATCTCTGTGTGACACCCGGTCGGCATTAAAGCCGCTCTACCAGAAACAGTGTCTCTCCATACTCTACAGGAGCAGCATCGTCTTTGACGATCTCAATAATCTTGCATTTGAATTCGACTTCGATCTCGTTGAACATCTTCATGGCTTCTACCAGGCACAGGACCTGACCGGCCTCAACAACATCGCCGGTTTTACAAAAAACATCCGCTTCGGGTGATGGTTTGCGATAGAAAGTACCGACAATCGGCGAAGGGATAGCCTCATACTTACTGTTCAGATCAGCCTCCTGTGCAGGTGCCGCTGCCGCTGTGGCGGCAGAAGCGGCCGCCGGTGCCGGTTGCGCTGGTGGCGCGGCTACCGGAGCAGGCGTCGGGGCTGAAGCATAGACAATTTCTTTATCGGGTCCGCGCTTGATGTGGATCTTGCCGAGGGAACTTTCCATATTAAATTCGGTGATGTCGGTTTCAGTAATCGTTTTGATCAGGGCTTTCAAGTCTTTTAATTCCATCATTTTCCTCCGTCCTGGTGCAATAAAACCGTGCACAGACATATGTCATTGTTGAGTGGCTGTTTTAATTCAGGATGACAATTGGCAATACTGTTTCGGAATAGAGGTCAGGCACTCATGACCTTCATCGGTTATCAGAATCGTATCTTCGATACGCACACCACCAAGCTCGGGCACATAGATACCCGGCTCAATCGTAACAACCATGCCACTTTTCAGAACCGTTTCACTTTTTCCTGTGAGGGTCGGATATTCATGGACCTCCAGCCCCACGCCATGACCGAGACCATGACCAAAATAATCACCATAACCTCTTTGGGTAATCAGATCGCGAGCAACAGCATCAAGTTCGCAGGCCCGCATTCCGGATCGGGCAGCAGCCATGGCTGAATCATGTGCTTCTAGCACAATATCGAAAATTTGTCGAAGCTTTCCGGCAACCGGGCCAATAGCCAGGGTGACAGTTTCATCTGAGTGATATCCTCCCAGGCGGGTACCGAAATCGATGGTGACAAGATCCCCTTTCATTATCAGCTTGTCACTGGCAACACCATGCGGTAATGCGCCCCGCAGCCCGGAAGCTACGATAAAATCGAAAGCATTGACTTCACCACCCATCTTTTTCAGATTGAATTCCAGCTCCAGGGCAATGTCACGTTCTCTGACACCTGAACGGATGGATGGCAGGGTCGCTGAAAAAGCCCGGCGGTTCAGATCAGCCGCCTGCTTCAGACAGGCAATTTCAGCAGGCTCCTTGATTCCACGCAGCGGTTTACACTGTTCGACCAGAGGGGAAAATGTCACCGCTGAGGGGCACTGTCGCTGGAGTTCCAGGTATTCTGACACGCATAGTTGACGGGCATCAAAGGCCACCTGGCGGCACCCGGTTTCTTCGATGAGTTTTGCCAGAGCCTCAAATTTCCCTTTATAGCAACGGACTTCATCAGCGGCAACTTCCTGACGTGCCTGTTCCTGATAGCGTGAATCGGTGAGGAATACTGTCCTGTGAGGCGAAATAAACAGAACCCCGTCGGTGCCGGAAAAACCACAAAAATAACGCAAGTCAGCGCGTCCGAATACCAGCAGGGCATCCAGAGATTCAGTTGTCAGAAGCTGATGAATCAATTGTTGTTTATCAGACACTTGTGCTCCTGCAGTGGTGATCGTTCAACAGGGCACGCAAGGCCAGGGTGTAACCATAAGCACCAAAACCGCAAATCTGACCAACGGCAACAGCGGCCGTATAGGAATGCTGACGAAAAGGTTCGCGGCTATGGATATTGGACAGATGAACCTCTACAACCGGCAGACCGACAGCAGCCAGAGCGTCACGCAGCGCCACACTCGTATGGGTATAGCCCCCCGGATTGATGATGATGCCGGCGCATCCCTGTTCAGCGGCCGTCTGTACCTGATCAATCAGCACACCCTCGTGATTTGACTGACTGATCAACAGTTCACACTCCAGAGAAGCTGCTTCAACGGCAAGCTCCCCCATGATCTCATCAAGTGTTCTGGAGCCGTAAATATGGGGTTCACGGGTTCCAAGTAAATTCAGATTCGGACCATTGACGACGGCAATCTTCATGGTTTACGACAATGCCTGTTGTAATTCGAAGGATTCACGCAACAGCAAATAGCGACCTTTGCCGAAGTTACCGGCGCGATCAATGACCAGTGCCACAAAGTATTCGTCTGTAAGAGACTGAATGATCACATAAAATTTTTCCGACTTGATCGAAACCTCATGCAGGGTGCCAATTTGCAGGATATCGCTGGCATGACGGATTTCTTTGATAATATTCGAGTACTCGATTCCTACCAGGGCCAGATCCAGATCTGCTTGTGCGACGACAAACTCTTCAATACCAATCCCGTCAAAGCCCATGATTAAAGCCCCGACGGCACCGGGGCACTGATTAACGATTCGTTCTAGAATAACATCAAACATGTTCCCTCCTCTGGCGAATATTATCAAGCCACTGGTTCAACACATCCAGTGCCGCAGTTGAACTGTCGACAAGGTCATGTGATTCTGCCTCTATTGCCGGTTGATGTTCGGAAGCGGCGCTGGTATCAAGCGCTGGGTCAGCAGCTTGGGCAGCTTCAGGCTCAGCACCAGCTTCCATCAACGCCTGTGGGTCTGCAGTTGCAATGTCCTGTTCTGCTCCAAGTTGCTCTTGACCTTCTTCACCCTCTTGACCTTCTTCACCTTCTTCACCTTCTTCAAACAGCCTATCTGCCTGCGGATCAGCATAATAATTTGCCGACGGCATCTCGCTTTCGGTAATAAGTTCGGCTTCACTCTCACTGTCAGCGCCGGACTCATTGTCTGCTGACCGATAGGAAAGCTCATCTGCTGCAGCTGTTGATGTTGTTGTTTCTTCTTCCGCTTCTTCTTCCGTTTCTGCTGCCGGTGTTGATGTTGTTGCTTCT
>JAWLDI010000051.1:0-15511 GCA_041686715.1 Pelovirga sp. | reverse complement strand
TGAACACTTAACGCTGCCAGTTCCGCTTCTTTTTCGCCACTGATGACCTCGATATCAAGGCCGGTTTTTGCTTTAATCTGCTTCAGCACCACTGCCCGGTTTTCTGCTTTGCGTACTGCGCTGGTAGCGACAACGGCGGCAATCTCGGCACCAAGTCCAACACAGATACGTTTCATCCTGGCCAGGGCTTCGATTGCCCTCTCAACGGCAGCCGCACAGATGCTTCCGGTTTCACTCAGGCCTTCACCCAGACGTGCCTGCGCCTTTTCATCGTCAAGCACCCTGAAGTTGCCTTGTGAATCGGTTTCTACGACAATACAACGAATAGAGTTGGTACCGATGTCTATTGCTGCCAGCCGCATTGCTGAAGGCAGAACGGTTGTGTTGTCCGTCATGATGAATTCCTTGTATTCCTGATGCGCAAAGCCTATATAGTCATCATATTGCCACGGCTGCTAAATAATCAACAGCGGATAAAACTGCTCCGTAAGATTCTCACACAATCCTTACATTGACAGGAGAAAGTGGGCACATTGTCGTACTATTTGTCACAACAGGGGTCTGCAAATGTGCAATTCATCCACGTCAGAGCAGGATGCGCTAACATCCACTTGCCTTCCGGAGTTGTCGGTGACAACAGAAAAAAAAGATATTGATCTGAATGATCCTGCTCTTTATCTCAACCGCGAACTGAGCTGGATGAATTTCAATGACCGGGTTCTGTGCCAGGCTGCTGATCAGCGCCTGCCATTGTTGGAACGGGTTAAATTTCTGGCCATTTATGGTTCAAACATGGATGAGTTCTTCATGAAGCGCATTGGCGGCCTCAAACAGCAGGTTGCCGCCGGCATCCAGGATACCACTGTTGACGGGCGTACTGCCCGGCAGCAGATAGAAGCCTGCTACCAGATGATGCTCAACCAGAGTGCTCGACGGGAACAGACCCTCAAGGATCTTCTCAAATTCCTGGCAAAAGCCGGTATCAGCATCGTTTCTTATGAGGATCTCAACACCGTTGAACGGCAAACGATGCGTGACTATTTCTATGACAATCTTTTTCCTCTGATCACGCCGCAATCGGTGGACCCGACCCATCCCTTTCCCTTTATCTCCAATTTGTCACTGAATCTTTTCGTGACCCTGCGTTATCCCGGTGAAAAGGAGACCTCTCTGGCCCGGGTAAAGGTTCCGGTCGGCGCCGGGGCCAGTCGCTTCCAGCAGGTAGGCACCACGGACCAGCGCTATGTTCTGCTTGAAGAGGTCATGGAACAGAACCTTGATCTGCTCTTTCCAGGCATGGAGATTCTGGTCTGTGAACTGTTTCGCGTTACCCGTAATGCCAATACCAGCAAGGATGAAGAACATGCCGATGATCTGCTTGAACTGATTGAAACTACTCTGCAGTACCGGCGGGTTGCGCCGATCGTGCGCCTGCAGGTGAATCCTGATATTGCCGCCGATCACCGCGGCCGATTGGCGGCAGAACTGGGACTTAACGAAGAGCGCGATGTCTTTATTTCTGAAGGGCTGCTCGGCCTGCGTGATCTGTGGGAGATATATCACCTCGAGTTTCCGGCTCTGAAGGATGTACCCCATCACCCTGTCGACCATCCCCTGCTGACGAAAGAACGCAGTATCTTTCATTGTATTCGCGATCACCGTGAAATTTTATTGCAGCACCCTTATGAGTCATTTGCGTCCTCGGTCGAACGTTTTCTGCATGAAGCGGCTAACGATCCGAAAGTGCGCTGTATCAAAATGACCCTTTATCGTACCGATCCCAACAGCGGCATCATCAACTATCTGATCCGAGCCGCCCGCAATGGTAAACAGGTAGCGGTGGTAGTGGAACTCAAGGCCAGCTTTGACGAGCAGGCTAATGTCAAGCTGGCAACCCGGATGGAAGAGGCGGGCATCCACGTCACCTACGGCGTCGTCGGGCTGAAAACCCACGCCAAGATGATTCTGGTCATTCGGGAAGATTACAAGGGGCTGCGCCGCTATGTGCATGTCGGCACCGGCAACTATCATCCGCTGACAGCGCGCCTTTATTCTGACCTGGGCTTGCTGATCTACGATAAAGAAGTAGGCCGCGATGCGACCGAACTGTTCAATTACCTGACCACCGGCTTTACCCCCAAACGCAATTACACGCGCCTGCTTCCCGCTCCGAAAATCCTTAAAAAAGCCCTGCTTGATAGAATTGACCGGGAAATATCCTTGTCCAACGGCAACAGACCGGCGCGGATTTTTTTCAAGATGAATGCTCTTGAAGATGTCCAGATTACCCGCGCTCTTTATCGTGCGTCCCTGGCCGGGGTGCGGGTTGATCTGCTGGTACGTGACAGCTGCCGGATTCGTCCGGGGATGGCCGGTCTGTCGGAAAACATCCGGGTAGTTTCGGTTGTCGGACGCTTTCTCGAACATGCACGGATCTACTATTTTCATAATGGTGGTGACGAAGAGTTGCTGATCGGTTCGGCAGATGCCATGAAACGCAATCTGGAATATCGGGTTGAGGCATTGATTCCGGTCAGTTCTCCCCATTTACGCGAACAGTTGCTGGAGATGATGGAAGTGCAGCTCGAAGATCGCGTCAGCGGCTGGCGGATGCAATCGGATGGCAGCTATGAGCGGTATCAGCCGCGGCCACGCAAGGGCGTTGGCGGATGTCAGGAAAAGCAAATCAAGATGGCGGAGAAGCGTGTGCACGAAGTCCAGCGTCTGCGTAAACGTAAGTCGCGCCAGGCCGGTGAGCCCCCCGGGTAGCCCAATGGTACCGGGAGTTTCAAGCGGACTTTCGGTGCAGCACAGCCGCTGGTTTGACTGACCAGGCCAGGATAATAGCGGCAGCAACGCCGGCGGATAAAAACAGCCCGACCCAGGTTGTCGAGTGGCTTAAGTCGAGGAGTAAACCAACGACAACAGGTGCCGTTGCTGTCGAAACAACCATTACCGCCTGGGCAACGGAACGGATAGCGCCAAGGTGTCGGGTGCCGTAGCGTTCCGGCCATAGGGCCCCACCGGCAGCCCCGCTGCATCCCAGGCTGCTACCGGTCAACAGCAGGTAAACAAAAAGAGCCCAGCTGGCACTGACACTGGTGAGTACCAGCAACCCGGCCAGCAGGGGGAGCAAGGCGACAGGCAGGGTGCGCTGTGCGCCGAAACGATCAATGATCGGACCGGCAATGAGCAGGCTCGCCAGATGTCCTACAGCAAAACCGGTAAATGCCAGGCCAATCTGTTCGGCCGGCCAGTTGCGTAGATCGACCAGGGTGGCCTGATGAAAGAGGACGGCGGTTACGCTGAAAGGATTGGCCAGGGCCGCGGGCAACAGCATATAAAAACCGGCATCACGCAGCACTTCGGCCCGGGTCAGACTGTTCTGATCTGCAGTACTCTGGTGGTTCGAGGCAGATTGCGGATGGGGTGCCGTGCGTGCCAGATAGAGGAGCAGTGGCAGGGCAACCAGCAACAGGACTGCCACTGCAACCAGCCAGGGCAACCGCCATTGACCATACAGCAACAGTATCCCGGCGCCCAGCGGCAAGGTTGCTTCGGCCAGTGGAAAACCGGCAACCGTCAATGCCATGATCTTGCCGCGACTGTACGTGAAATAGCGACCTGCTACCGTAACACCAAGATGCGACAACATTGCCTGCCCGCCCAGACGAATCAGTAAAAAACCGGGAATGAGCAACATCCAGTGGGGAGCTATGCCGATCAGCAGGCAGCCGCTGGATAGCAGTAAAATAGCCATCAGGGTCACCTGCCATAACGGTTTGCGGTCGACCAGCCCACCGATTTTAAGCAGCAGCAACGCCGACAACAGTGTCGCCCCCCCGTAGTAAAAACCGTAGTGGCTGTTACTCAAAGTAAAGGCATCACGAATAAAACTACCAAAAACAGAAATAAAAAAGGTCTGGCCAAACCCGGAAAAGGCAGTGGCAAGCAGCGCGAACAATGCCAGTGAGGGATTTTCAGCAATAAAAGACGGTAGTTTCATGTCCGGATCAGGTCTCGCACGATGAGGTTGGCACAAAAGCTAAGAGCATACCGAGCAGTATAACAGTTTTGCCTGATCCTGATGAGGTGGGGAGAAAACTATTGATTTGTCGTCGTCAGGCATTGATTGATGGCCTGGCTGAAAGATCTGACCGTAAAAGGCTTGGCCAGAACCGGCAGATCCTGCACCGGTGGACAGCACCCGAGGCCCAGGGAAATATCATGCGCGGTAGACAGCAGAACTTTCATGGTCGGCTGAAGTTTTCGAGCGGCAGATAAAATGTTCTCTACCTCGGCAAACGGAGGGTCTATTTCCACATCGAATATCATCATGCTGATCTGTTCTTTTTGGCATTGTTCCAGAATATCCGTCCCTGAACCGGCGATCAGCACCCGATATTTCAGGTTTTCCAGCAGCGACTTTCCCAGCTTGAGAAGGTTGGGTTCTTTTTCCGCCAGAAGAATTGTCTCGCCCTGACCAAAAACAATGGGCTCCTGCGGAGTAAAAGCACAATGAGGCCAGCCTCCGGACCAGTGAGGAGGTAATTGCCGTTTTGTCTGGTTGTTCATGGCCCTGATCAATCCTGTCATGTTGAGACGTTGCCCTGTTTTCTACAGATGGCACGAGTGTCTGGGTTGCCCGTGTTGTTTGTAATATATCATTTGTATTGATTAACTCTAAAAATGTCAACCTTTCTAATACGTTCCTCAAAAAGAATAAATAACCATCCTGACCGGCAGATAAGGCTGATATTGAAGGAAAAAGAAGGTTGTTCTTGCAGAAAAAACTAAAGATGATGGCCTCCCTGGTCGATAACAGACCCATACAAGGAATCTTACTCATGGACAACACGGAGGTTAGCCATGGCCCAACAGATTGATCCAGCAGGCGGCGCAAAGCCTTTTGTCAACTCTCGTCAGGAGGACAAAACCCAGCGAAAACAGCCTGAATCGGCAGCCCCGGGGGCAGCTGACCGGGTTTCCCTGGGGGCAAACAAACAGCTGGAAAAAACCTATGGTCCCGGGCTGAAGGTGTCGGAATCCTTTGAATTATTACGCCAACTGGTGGTCAAAACCCTGCTCGATCAGGGCAGCGCAACCACGATCGACACCGGCAGTGATACTGTCGATCTGGCCACCTTGACCACGGAAGAAGCCCAAACGCTTATTGCCGACGATGGCTATTTTGGTGTAGAGCAGACCTCGGACCGGATTGTTGATTTTGCTGTCAATGCTTTTGATAATGATCCGGAAAAACTACAGCAGATCAAAGATGCCATTGATAAGGGGTTCAGCGAAGCGCAGGAGGCCTTTGGCGGGGCATTGCCGGAGATATCACAAAAAACCTACGAAACCATTATGGAAAAACTGGACGCCTTTGCTGCCGGTTTTGACCAGTAACGATAACAGGAGTCGGTCATGGTCGATAAAATAAATGAAAACAGGGGATTCGGGCCTTTAGGACAGCTTAACCGGGCCGACAAGCCAACACATGTGAAAAAAAACGAGGGCGCCAGGCCGACTGATCGCGTCGACTTTTCCAGTGCGTTGCAGAAGGCAGAGAACGTGCAGAGCACTGGCTCAGCTCAGGAGGCAGCACGTATGGAAAAAGTAGCAGCCATTAAAAGTCAGATCCAGGAAGGAACCTACAAGCCCGATCTGAACAAGGTCGCTGCCAGCCTGCTGCCCTTTTTGATGCGGGAGAGCTGATCATGGCTGCTGCCCATGTCAGAGAGGCCCTTGAGCATCTTCTTGAATTATTGCGCCGGGAACGTGATGCTGCCCAGCGACTTGACATGGACGGGCTGCAGGTTGTTGTTGCGGCCAAGGAGGAATTACTCTCATCGCTGGTCATTGGTCCGGAACAGGTTGAGGGGCTTGAAGATCTGCTGACAGCCATCGACCACGAAAATCGCCGTAATGCCTTTTTGCTCTGGACCGGGCTGAACTGGGTACGTGACATGATGGGATTTTTCGGCAAGGCTGCCATGCCGCAAGTTTATGGTGGGGCCGGCCAGTCACGCACCTTGCACCAGGGCGGCCGACTGCTGTCAGGAAAGGTGTAGACCATGGGTGGACTCAACGCTGCGCTGAATTCCGGGCGCACTTCATTACAGACCAATCAGAAAGCTATCGAGATCACCGGTCTTAACGTTGCCAATGTTAACACCGAAGGATACTCGCGCCAGAGCCCACACCTGACGCCTTATCCGGCATTGGCCTTTGGCGACTATTTTATTGGAACCGGGGTCACGGTCGGATCGATTCAGCGGTCTCATGATGTTTTTCTGGCCGGGCAGATCAAGGATAAAGCTAAAGAGGCCGGCCAGGAAGAGAGCATGCTCAACCCTCTGGCCGAACTGGAACGGGTTATCGGTATCGGTGAAGGCAGCCTGTCGGACGAGTTCGACCAGTTTTTTGATGCCTGGCGGCAACTTTCCACTAATCCCGGTGGTGAAGTCGAGCGGCAGGCGGTGCTGCAGCGTGGCGAGTTGATCGGTCGTTCTTTTTCCAATATCTACAAGGAAATCCAGCAGTCGGAAAAAAATATCAACAGCACCATCACCTCCAAGATTGATGGTGTCAATTTAATGCTTGATGAGGTGGCCCAGCTCAATACCCGGATTTCAGCGCTGGAGATGTCCGGACAGGACGCCAACTCCGACCGCGACCGGCGCGATATGCTGCTGAAGAATCTTTCCACCAGCATCGGCGCTACCACCTTTGAAACCTCTACCGGTGCCGCATCGGTACAGCTGCCTAACGGCATGCCCCTGGTGGAAATGGGGAAAGCCAACAATATCAACGCCGTTTTTTCCGGAACCGATGTCAATCTGGAGTTAAGCTTCGGTGACTCCACCCTGCCCCTTGACCGAAACGCTTTAGGTGGTGAGTTCCGTGGCCTCTACGAAGTCCGCGATGTTATGATCCCCGATGTGGTGGATCGGCTTGATCAGTTGGCTTATGGCTTTGCTACTGAAGTTAACGCCATGCATGCTGTGGGTGCTGGTCTCGATGGATCTACCGGTCAGAGCTTTTTTGCCCCGCCGGGGAGCCATGTCAGTCAGGGGTATGCAGATGATACTGCCGCCAATTTTGCTGGTGGGGAAGTTATCGTTAATGTTGCGGGAGTGGAAACTCTTGTAACAGTTGGAGACCCAGCTTCGCTGGAAGATATTCGCGCAGCCATTGACGGCGTTGCTGATGTTACCGCAAGCATTGACTTCAGTGCCCCGGATTATACTCTGCGCGTCGAGTCAACAAATGATCCTAAAGAGAACATCACTATTGACGCCTCGAGTCTGACCGGTGAAACCTATGCACCGCCGGCATTCAGTTCACAGGACTATTCCGCTAATCTGCGCATGAGCATCGACACCACCAGCAAGATTGCCGCTGGTCAGACAATTGCCCCCGGTGACAACACCAATGCGCTGGATATTCTGCAGCTTGAACAGCAGCAGACGCTCGGCAATGATACCTTCGTCTCATATTACGGCAAAATAGCTTCCACTGTTGGTGTTGAGGCTGCTCGTAACCGCCAGGCCGCTCAAGGTTTCCAGGACAGCCTGATCCAGCTGGAAAATATGCGTGATGGCATTGATGGGGTTTCGCTGGAAGAAGAGATGATCAACCTGCTCAAGTATCAGCGTGGTTTTGAGGCCTCGGCGCGATTTTTGTCGACGGTTGATGAGATGATGTCCACCCTGATGACCCTGAAACGTTAGGTGACGCCATGAAAGCAACCCAAGTAACAACCTACCGTAGTCTGCAATCTTTTCTCGATCGCACCAGTGACCGGTTGTCAACGCTGCAGCTGCAGGCCGCAACCGGCAAAAAGCTCAACCGGCCGTCTGACGATCCTACCGCAATCAGTCCGGTCTTGAGCGCCCGCACCCAGATTCAGGCATCTGATCGTTACATCGAAACCATTGATACCGGTCTTGACCGGATTAACAACATGGATGGCTATCTCGATGGCATGCAGAATACCATGGTTCGTCTGAAAGAGATCGCAATTGCCGGTTTCAACGGCGCCCTAAGCCCTGCTGACATGGAAACCTATGCCGGGGAAGTAAGTCAGTTACGCGAAAGCCTCCTCGCCGATACCAATGCCCAGGTCGATGGCAAATACCTTTTTGGTGGGTTTTCCGAGAAAACAGTCCCCTTTGAAGTTGACCCTGCCTACGACCCACTGGCGTATGACCCGACTGACGATACAACCTGGCCGGAGGTTATCTACCAGGGGGATTCCAGTGTTCTGGATTTTGAAATTGCACCCAATGAACTGATCAGTGTCAACACCACCGGTGATCGCCTGATGCAGGGAAATGTTGATGTTTTCGATACGGTAAATCAACTTGAAGCTGCTTTTCGTAACCATGATCCAGATGAAATCGCTACATTGCTTGACCCGCTCGAAGAAGCAGCAAACCAGATCCGCGCCGAACGCAGCCTTAAAGGGAATGTTGGCAGACGGCTTGAGATCGCGGGATCACAGATGGAAAAAATCAAGATCGACATGGAGGAATTTCGTTCCCGTTATGAAGACGCCGATATCCTAGAGACCATTACCCAGTTGCAGCAGCAGGAACAGAGTTTTCAGGCGGCACTGAGTGTCACCGGGAGGGTATCAAGTCTGTCGATACTGGATTATATCTAACGAGTAGAATGGAGTAGTTTGACCCGTGTTCGGAGGTGACACGGAGACCGGCGGGATGGTAAAAAGCTGTTGTTAATCAACAACCGCGTTTTTAACCATCTGCCACAGCCAGGAGGGCGCCATGCTGGTACTGACACGCAAAGCTGAAGAAGGCATCATCATCGATGATGATGTGAAAATCACCATTATCGAAATCAAAGGTGGGAGCATCCGCATCGGCATCGATGCCCCGCGTCACATGAAGGTTCATCGTCAGGAAGTCTACGACAAAATCAAAGAAGAAAATCAGGAGGCTACACAGTGGGATATAGCGGATCTCAGTGCCTTGAGCAGTATGATGTCAACGGGGAGGAAAAAGTCATGAAGAAAATACAGTCCCGTTTTGGTGAAATCGAATACGATCCTGCCAATACCCTGTTGTTTCCTGCCGGTCTGGTCGGTTTTGAACGCTTACGTCATTTTGTTGTCATGCCCAACGAGAAAGAGGGGCCATTATTCTGGATCCAGAGTGTCGAAGACCCGATGGTAGCATTTGTTCTCACTGATCCAACCGATTTCTTTCTTGATTACGCTGCTACTCCGGGACCACGCGAACGTGACAAGCTCAAGATCGACGCAGCAGATCCCTGCCTGGTCGTGAGCGTGGTGACCGTTCCAGCGGATCGCAACATCACCCTGAATCTGGCCGCGCCGATCTTTTTTGCTCCGACGACCAACCGTGCTATCCAGGTGATTCTCGAAGGAACCGAATACAGTCCACGAACACCGCTGCCAGAGGTTGAACCGGCCAAGGGGTAAACCAGACCACCCAAAACCCTTGTCACGGGACATGCGACCCTGCGCACGGGGCAATCTGAATAGTTACGATCTTTTTGCTATTTCTAATCAGGGAGCGCTTCGGCCAGCAGATCGAGAATGTGCAGGGTGCGCTGTTTGCCACCGGCGTGGTTAATACTGTCCTGCAGTTGCATAATGCAGCCGGGACAGTCGGTAGCCACCAGCTCAGCACCCGTTTGTTCTACCAGTTCAGCTTTTTTGGCGCCGATTTTCTTGCTGGTGTCATAGTGATAGACTGAGTAAGTGCCCCCCAGCCCGCAGCAGGTCCCCGGACCCGGCAGTTCCACATAGTCAACCTGGGGCAGGGCTTGCAAGATTGCCCGTGGTTCCCGGGTAATACCATGATTGCGCAGATGACAGGGGTCATGATAGGTCACCTTGACTCGCTCTTGCGCCCGGGGCAGCTGTTCCAGTTTTTCCGGCAGCCCCTGTTCCACCAGATAGACAAAGATATCACGGATTTTTTCCTGGTAATCGCCTTCACCATCAATCATACCCGGATAAACCTGACCCAGGCCTGAATGGCAGGAGGCACAGGCCGTTACAATGGTGTCATAGCTGTGCTTGCTGAACATCTCCAGGTTGATGGTTGCCAACCGCTCCACCGTATCGGTAGCCCCGGCTGATACCGCGGGCAGACCACAGCAAGCCTGCTCCGGTGGAATAAGGATCGTTACGCCAAGAAATTTAAGCGCCTTGATCAGTGCTTCGCCGCTTTGCGGATACATATAATTGACTCCGCAACCGGTAAAAAACAGCACCGTCGGCGCGCCCTCTTTGCCGGGGATTACCTCGGGAAAGCGCTCACGAAAAGGCCTGGCGGTAATCTCCGGCAAGGTACGGTCGGAGCTGATAAAAGGGGCCGGGAAGCGCAGGTGCAGACCGCTGCTCTCAGGAATTTTTTTAAACAGCAGATTCGACAGGGTACCGCCGCTTTTGGCCAGCAGATTCATCAGCTTGGGGTGCTTGAGCACTGTCGCGACACCAAAACCAAAGGTGGACAACCCCTTGCGCCGGGCAATCTCTCGGCGGGTAGCTGCAACGATTTCTTCAGTATGCACCTTGTTGGGGCACTGGGAGTAGCAACTGCCGCACAGCAGGCACTGGGACATATCGAGAAGGTATTGTTTTTCCAGATCAACGTCACCGTCGAGCAATGCGTCCGCCAGGGCGATTTTTCCCCGGGCGACACGCCCTTCATGGCGCTCGGCGCCGAAAGCGGGACAATGGGCGCGACAACCACCACATTTGACGCAGTGTTTGATCTCGTCGCGATAATCTTCGAGGGTTTTGAGTTTGGGCATCATTTATACCTTGGAGCGCAGTTCCTAGAACTTAAAAATACAAAAATAAATTTGGCCTGTTAAAGCGATTGTCAATTTTTTACAGGCACCTTTGATGCCTTCTGTCTTATGCGTTCTGATTGACATCACTGGGGAAAATTTTTCCCGGGTTGAGAATATTGTTGGGATCAAGGGCCTGTTTGATGGTTTTCATATAATCAACGGAAGCCTTGCCGAGTTCCATACCGACAAAGGGAGCCTTCATGATCCCAACTCCATGTTCGCCGCTCATGGTGCCACCAAGTTCCAACGCCCCGGCAAACACTTCGGCAATAGCCTCGTCGGCCTTCTCCTGCTCGCCGGGCACCTTGCTGTCAATCATGATATTGACATGGATGTTGCCGTCACCGGCATGACCGAAATTGACAATGGGAATACCGTATTTGTCCGATATTTTATCGATTTTGCGGATCATCTCCGGCACCTTGGAGCGCGGCACACAGATATCCTCATTGAACTTGTCGGGATTGACCCGCCGCAACGAGGCCGATACCGAGCGCCGGATCTGCCACAAGGCCTCACTTTCGGCGGGCGTTTCAGCGATACGTGTTTCCACCACCCCCAGAGGCTTGATGATCTCGGCGATTCTGTGTACCTGCTTGGCGAGAAATTCACGGTCACCGTCGACTTCGATAATCAGCACTGCCCGAGCGCCGTCCGGCACCTCGAGATCGGTGGCGTCGCGGACACAGTCGAGGGTTCGACCATCCATAAACTCCAGAGTCGCCGGAATAATTTTATTACGAATGATGCTGGAGACCGCCTGGGCGGCGCCATCGATAGAATCAAAAAGAACCAGCATGGTTTTTTTGGCTTCCGGCAGTGGTAACAGCTTGATGATAATTTTGGTGATGATCGCCAGGGTCCCTTCGCTGCCGCAGAGCAGCTTGGTCAGATCGTAACCGACCACCCCCTTCATGGTTGGTCCACCGGTGTCGATAATATCCCCCGTCGGGGTAACTATCTGCAGACCGATGATGTAATCCTTGGTGACCCCATATTTGACACAGCGCGGGCCTCCGGCACACTCGGCAACGTTGCCGCCGAGGGTTGACATTTTCAGTGAGGCCGGGTCCGGCGGATAGAAGAGGCCGACTTTTTCCACCGCTTTCTGGAAATCTTCGGTGACGACACCAGGCTCGACAGTGGCCACCAGATTTTCTTCGTCGATCTCAATAATACGATTCAGCCGCGTCAGACCGAGAACAATCCCGTTGGAAGCGGTCGGCAAACTGCCACCGGTAAAACCACTGCCGGCCCCGCGCGGGTAGATGGGGATCTTGTATTGATTCGCCAGGGCCATAATCCGACTGATTTCTTCAGCAGTGCCGGGGTGAACGACCGCAGCCGGAAGAAACGTACGCTGAGTGGCATCATAGGAATAACAGATCAGGGAAGCCTTGTCGGTGAGTACCTGTTCCTTGCCGACGATCTGCTCCAGTTTTTTTATCATTTTTTTATCAAGCATGACCTGTTCCTCATGTTGTTTGGATGGACGTAAACTAATTATCGAACAAACTACTTGAAATGTCTACTTTGTCCGACCGAACCAGCCGGTTTTTTCAGCGTAGGATTCAACCCGGTTGCGCCCTTTTTTCTTGGCACTGTACAGCGCCTGATCAGCTCGTTCGATCAGCACGGTTTTGGTGATACGTCTGCCGTTGTCAGTGCCGTCAAACTCCGCTACTCCAAAGCTGGAAGTTACCCGGTAGTCGTCCCCGTCGTAATGGAATTTATGCTGCTCGAGTTCGGCGCGGATTTTTTCCGCCACGGTCAGCGCGTCTTTCAGATCTGTTTCAGGAAGAACAAAAACAAATTCTTCACCACCGTAACGGGCACTCAGGTCATACTCACGAATCATACTGCTGCACAGGCAGGCAACCTCTTTAAGAACATAATCGCCGGCCTGATGACCGTAAAAATCATTAAATTTTTTGAAATTGTCGATATCTGCCAGAATCAGACACAGCCTGTTGCCAAGACGGTTGCTGCGGTTCATTTCCTTGTCGAGAAATTCCTGAAAATAACGGTGGTTGTAGATTCCCGTGAGACCGTCAAGATTGGCGATGCCCTCCAGGTAACTGTTTTTCTGTTCCAGCTCCCTGGTCAGTGTTTCCAGTTGCATCTTGGCCTGAACCAGCTCGCGATTCATCTGCTCATAGCTCATATTGAGCAGGCTCAGTTCGATATTGGCCTGCTGCAGTAACTCGGGGATAGAAGCTGTTCCCTGGATTTTCAAACCGAAATACTGGGCCGCCGCTTCCACTTCCGTGTTCACTCGTGACAGGATGTCGTCGATGGTGGCCGTATCGAGCTTGAACATCTTGCGGGCACGCTCGCGAAACGGCTTATGGTAGGCAATCGGCTTGCCGGAATACATCATATTGGCAATCAGGCTTGCCAGGTGAGCCACCTGGATATCAATCTTCAGCTGCGCGTCTTTACCGCTGTAGGATTCAGGATGATGGTGATAGGCAATAGGAGTCGTCAGGCTGTCAGGAAAATTCCAGTGACGCGCCGCCTCTCCGCCGATAAAAGCATGATTAGCGCCGATGCGTTCTTCTTCGAGCTGCAGCAGGCGCTTTTCGCTACCAGCGGCTTCATCAAGGAGCTCATCATAAAGTTCACGATAAGCGCTGGCAAAAATCAGTTTGCCGAGCTTCTGCAGCAGACTCACAGTGAAAATATCTTCCAGATCGCGATCTGAGGAGACCTTGTCCATGATCAGTTTGGCTGCCACGGCGGCGGCCAGTGACTGCTCCCAGAACTCTTCATAGTTGAACCCGGCCCCGTGCCGCGGGCGTTCAAGGTTGAGGAACGAAAAAGACAGAACAAGACTGCGCACGGCATTGGTCCCAAGGATGGCGACCGCCTGCTGGATTGTACCGACTTCGTTGGGAAAATTGTAAAAGGAGGAGTTGACCACCTTGAGAATCTTGGTGGACAGGGAAACATCCTGGGCGATCAGCTTGCTGATATCATAGGTAGTCGTCTCTTCTTTGCCGGTAATGTTGATCAGCGTCGATGCCACAGTGGACAGAGTTGGCAGGGAGCCCGATTCAATCACTTTCTGCAAGACGTCTTCTTGAGTTGCCATGCTTTTTTTCCTGTAGCCGGGGGTTCGAGTTCAGGTTGTTGCCGGGGAGGCAACCAGCGGCAGAACGGTGCCGCCGTCAGGGATCACCACCGCAGTAAAATCTGTACCAAGCTCAGGCCGTACCAGGTCCAGAGCTGTCTGTAGATCATCAACTTTCTCCATACCCATGGCGGTGGTTTGTTCGCCACTGATCTCGCTGATCAACAGAATACGATAGCGCCGGGCACGGGCCAGAACGGCGTGGGCGGTCTGACCGTTGATCTGATAATCGGAGCGCAACGCGGCCTCGAATTCATCCAGATCCTGATAGCGGAACCAGTCGAAAAAGGTCGGATAGCCGAAACCGTCACGACAGGCCGCGAGAAAAATGATGGTGCCGCCCTCCTTGACGGCGCGGCTGCCGTAATCGAGGGCTTTTTGAGCCTGGATAAAATTGATGTCTTTCGGTTCTCCGCCACAAGAGATAACCGCCAGATCCGCAGCCGTCTCGATCGGCACACTGTAAAGAGAGCGAACCAGTTCACAACCGGCCACATGTGCTTGCTCAAGATCGCCGCAAAAGACCGCAACGATGCCCTTATCCGGACCCAGCACGGTATTGAGAAGAAAGTCGGGGTTAACCCGCTGCGCGGCCTGCAACAGGTTGCGATGGACGGGATTGCCATCGAGAACACCGGTTACCGCTGCCGGGTGTTTACCGCCGATGTCCGGGGGATTAAACACGGCAAAGTGGCTGGCCATACAGGTCTGGCGACTGGCAACACCGGGCACCAGTCCCTTGCGCCCACCACCGAAACCGGCAAAATAATGAAAACCGATGGCGCCGGTAACAATAACCCGATCCGCTTCCATCACCCGCCGGTTGATCTGAACCGGAATACCGCCATCGGTCATCCCCAGGTCGACCAGCTGTGCCGGGTCATCGCAATCATGATCGTAGACGGCAATGCGCCCGTAGAGGGGACCGAGGATCTTGCGGTGCTCCTCTGCTGACTGTTGGCGATGAATCCCCAGGGCAATGACAATACTGATGTTATCGTCGGGAACGCCGCACGCGTTGAGCTGTTCGACGATGATCGGCAGATAAACTTCACTGGCCGAATAACGGGTAATGTCGGAGGTAACGATCACCACCTGTTCCCCCGGCTTGACAACCCGGCTCAGCGCAGGTGTACCAATGGGATTTTCCAGAGCTTCACGTACAAGGTCTGCGGCAGGACGGGGCGCCTCGATACCGTCCATCTGTAACAGCCGGGCGCCGGGCAGGTGACAGGAAACGCTGGTCCGGCCGTATTTCAGGGAGATGTCGGTCATTATGTCTCCTTTTGTTTACGTGAATGAACTTTTCAGTAAGCCTTGACCATACCACCATCAACCATAACGGTACTGCCGGTCATGTAGGAGCAGACCGGCGCCGCGAGAAAGGTCACCACGCGGGCAAACTCCTGTGGATCACCATAACGTTGCAGCGGAATCAGTTTTTTTGTTTCCTCTTTGACCTGTTCAAGGGCAACCCCGCGTTGATCCGCTTTTAACTGATCGAGATACAGAGTACGATCGGTGGCA
>JAWLDI010000050.1:0-16123 GCA_041686715.1 Pelovirga sp. | reverse complement strand
TGTCGGTCAGCCGACACGAATCTCATACTGCTCAATGTGAAATTCCGTATGCGGATGAATCTGCACCGAGCAGTGAAAGCGTTTCTCCAGCGCGTCCAGCCCGCTGCGCTCCTCATCGACCAGCAATCCGGCTATACGCGGATGGGCCAGCAGAGTCACCGGCCCGGCCGACAGATCAGCGAGCTCGCGGTGCAGCTCCCGCAGAATCTCGTAAATAATAGTCAACCTGCCCCTGACATACCCCTTACCTTCACAATAAGGGCAGGGCTCACAAAGAGTACGGCCGATACTCTCACGAACCCGCTTGCGCGTCATCTCTACCAGCCCCAGTTCCGAAATTTTCAGGATATTGGTTTTGTTTTTATCCCCTTTGAGCGCCTCTTCCAGAGTCGCGTGAACCTTCTCACGATGGGCCTCTTTCTCCATATCGATAAAATCGATAATGATCAGTCCGCCGATATTACGCAGGCGTAATTGAAAAGCGATCTCTTTCAAGGCTTCAAGATTGGTCTTGAGGATGGTATCTTCGAGATTATGCTTACCGACATAACGGCCGGTATTAACGTCGATCGCGGTCAGAGCCTCGGTCTGTTCGATAATAATGGAACCACCACTCTTGAGCCAGACTTTGCGCCCGAGGGCACGGGAGATTTCAACTTCCAGCCCATAAGCATCGAAAATCGGTTCCTCGGCCTGATAATAATCGACCCGATAGTTGATCCGCGGCATGAAGGTACGCAGGAAACGGAGAATTTTATTGTATTCATCGAAACTGTCAACAACAATGCGTTGCACATCTTCGGTGAGAATATCGCGCAGCACCTTACTGGTAACATCCAGGTCGGAATGGATCAGTTCCGGCGCAGTAACGCTGTCAAGGTCGCGGCTGATGTTCCTCCATAAACCAACAAGAAACTCCATATCCTGACGCAGGTCTTCTGCACTCTTTCCTTCCGAAACAGTCCGGACGATAAAACCGGTTCCCGGCTCACGTAGCTCTTCAACAATGTTTCGTAGTCGGTCCCTCTCCCCTTCGCTTTCAATGCGCCGCGAAATGCCGATATGATCGACAGTCGGCATGAAGACCAGGTGTCTTCCCGGCAGGGAGACATGGGACGTGATCCGTGCCCCCTTGGTGCCGATCGGCTCCTTCGCTACCTGTACCAGCAGTTCCTGCCCTTCCTTGAGCAGGTCTTCGATAGGCGGCAGGCTCGAAGAGGGCTCCACTTCGGTCTGGCCGTTAGCTCCCTCGTCGCCATCTATATGGCGTTCAAACTGCTCAATCTCGTCAAACACATCAGCGACATACAAAAACGCCGCCTTCTCCAGGCCGATGTCGACAAAAGCAGCCTGCATGCCGGGTAACACCCGAATGACCCTGCCCTTGTAGATGTTCCCCACGATCCCGCGTTCGCGTTCACGCTCAATGTAGAGTTCGGCAATATGCCCTCCCTCCAGTAAAGCGACACGGGTCTCATGGGAGGTGGTATTGATTACCAGCTCCTTGGTCATGATTACTCCTGACTTCTTAAATATTCTGAATTCTTATTTATTTGTAGCTATGTTTATGTTTATTTTTATCTGGTTATCCGCTTCGCTCCAATTGTGCCGGGGAGGGGATCGAAACCGATACGTCCGCTGGCCATCTGGATCCTGCGACTTCGCACAGGCTGACACAGACACAGTCGTCCGGGGCAGAATCCTGCTGTCACTCGGCGCGGAGTGAAGCGTAGTCGCAGGATCTATTTCCTCTTTTCTGATGTACTGGAGTCAAATAGATAACCAAATATTTTTATTCTTCGAGCCTGTTCCCCGTTTTCACCACACCCAGACGCCGCACCTGTTCCACTTCCATCTCCAGCAGCCAGGCAGCAACCAGTAGCGGCCCCCCTTTGATCATTTCAATCTGCAGGTGTCTCTCGCTGAGAATAACATCAACCAGATCTTTGCGCATATCAACTTCCCGCGGCACCCCTTTTTTCATACGTGTCACCAGCTGCTGTGGTGCAGTAAGAAGAGCGCTGATACGTTTTTCCAGATCAGACGGCACCTGTTCGGGCAGCGGCACGAGATAACGGCTTGATGCCACGGCCGCCGAGGGTGACGGTGACCTCCAGGGGATAATGCTGCCATCAATAACCCTGAATCCCTCAGGAAGTTGCCCGTTGATATCTGCCATGATCTTTTCGATCGCCACCGGATAGCGCAGTTCCAGATCGATCAGTTCGGCCTGACTGGCGACGCCGAGGGGCAGCGCCTCCAGGTAGGAAACCTTCGGCGTCGGGTGAAATCCTTGCGAAAAACGCAGGGGCAGGCACGCCCGGCGTAAAGCGCGCTGGAACATTTTCAGATATTCCAGATGAGCGACCATGCGGGCACGGCCCAGCTTGCTCAAGGTTAATCGCACCCGGGTAAATTGAGCCGGGTCTTGCTCCTCGGCAACAACGGCCTGCACGACGGCCGTCCCTTTTGCCGCCGTCGTTTGGGCAAAACGCATCCGCAATTCTTCAAAGTCGCAAACCCCGCAGCCATGGCATTCACCATCACGACAATCACTCGTTGACGTGCCTTCAAGAGCCTTGCGGCGCTCAGCTATAAAAAACTCTTTAGGCAGACCGCAATCGATATGATCCCAGGGAAGAATCTCCGCCTCGTCCCGGCGCCGCAGGTACCAGCCCGGATCCAGGTTACATTCAGCAAAAGCCTGCTGCCAGCGACTAAAATCAAAATGCTCCCGCCAGCCGTCAAAACGGCAGCCCAGATCCGTCGCTGTCTCGATCACCCTTCCCAAACGTCGGTCACCGCGGGCAAACACTCCTTCAAGAAAAGACAGTTCAGCCTCGTGATATTTAAAACGCAGCTTTTTCTGTCGTAACCCGTTGCGCAGTATTGCCTGCCGCCGTCGGATTTCATCGAGGCCGATCTGTTCCTCCCACTGAAAAGGGGTATGGGGCTTGGGCACAAAGGTCGATACCGCGACATTGACATCGTTGCCGCCGGTCCCCTTGCCACTCTTTTTTACCGCCGCCGCCAACGCGAGGATTGCCTCAAGGTCGGCATCGGTTTCCGACGGCAGCCCCTGCATAAAGTAGAGCTTGATCAACCGCCAGCCGGCCTCATAAGCCTGGGCCGTAGTGGTCAACAGGTCTTCTTCATGAATTCCCTTGTTGATCACCTGACGCAAACGTTCGCTACCGGCTTCCGGGGCCAGAGTAAAGCCGGTTTTGCGTACTTTTTTGATCTCTTCCATCAGCTCCGGAGTCAAGGTACCGACGCGCAGGCTCGGCAGTGATACCGCCACCTGATCGCCGGCATGGGCGCGCATCAACCCCTGCAGCAAGGGCTCAATACAGGAATAATCGCCGGTGGAAAGAGACAACAGCGAAATTTCTTCGAATCCTGACTGCTTGAGTGACTCGTTAATCAGTTCGCGGATGGTTTCAGGACGGCGTTCGCGCACCGGTCGGTAGATATAACCGGCCTGACAAAAGCGGCAGCCACGGGTGCAGCCACGGGCGATCTCTACCGCCACCCGATTGTGGACCGTCTGCAAAAAGGGGACGATGGGACTGGTGGGAAACGCTGCACGATCAAGATCTGCCAGGAAACGGCGGCGAATCCGCGCGGGGAAATCCTCACTGACCGGTGTGATGGCGCCAACCCGGCCATCTTCAAGGTAGTCAACCTGGTAAAAAACGGGCACATAGAAACCTTCAAGGCGCGCCAATTCACTGAGCAATCGTCTTTTTGACCAGCCGTGCTGTTGGCGCCTGCGCACCAGCTCGACCAGCTCTCCCACCGCTTCCTCACCATCACCAATAAGAGCGACATCAATAAAGTCGGCCAGGGGCTCGGGATTAAAAGCACAGGGGCCACCAACCACCACCAGGGGATCTTCCTCGCTGCGCAGCCGGCTTCGCCGTGCCACGCCAGCCAGGTCGAGCATGGTCAGCAGGTTGGTATAGCTGAGTTCATACTGCAGGGTAAAACCAATCACATCAAACTGTGCCAGCGGCCGCTGCGTCTCCAGCGAACACAGGGGCTGCTCATGGTCACGTAACCAGGCTTCCATATCGGGCCAGGGTGAAAAAACCCGCTCGGCGGCAACCCCTTCGAACCGGTTGAGAATGGTATAAAGAATGGGGAAACCGATATGGCTCATGCCGACATCATAGACATCGGGAAACGCCAGCGCCACCCGCACCGCAACCTGATCGTCGGGCTTGCCCAGGCTTCCCAGCTCACCACCGAGATAGCGGGAGGGGCGACTGACCTCGGTCAACGCCGCTGTTTGATCACTCTTCACATTATTCACCTGCAAATTAAAAATTGAGCAACTTTTCAGTGCCGTCGGTGTCGCAGGAACACTGATCCTGCAACAAGGGCAGGCGCCATGGAGGGCTAAAAGCGGCCCTGGAAAAGGGAACTTGGCTCTCCATTATAAAGTCACTTGAGCCGGACAATGCGCCGGCGACAAAACGTAATATTCTGCAAAGCTGGCCAACGTACCACACAACACCTTTTTTGCCACAGGCTTTTTACGCGGCGGCGACATGGCTATTTCCCCTTCCACAAACTCTCACCGTAAAACTGCTCACGCAGTCGCTCCTCCGGGTACCGGTCATAAAACGCCTGACGCGAAAAATCGAACTGGTACTGGCTGATATAATCAATAAGGATCTCATAGGCAGCATTGATGCGGCAGATCCGCTCAGGATCATCACTGCCGCCACTGTCAGGATGATAGCGCCGCACCAGCTCGCGGTGACGCTGGCGAATCTGGTCAAGACTGGCTCGCAGCGGCAGATTGAACTCCTTGAGGGCCGCCTGCAAACCCTCATAGCTGATTTCTTTTTCCAACATCTCGCCCCCTAAAGTAAGTAAGGTGATATCCGCTGAATGGGTTATTAGAATGCCTGTCATTTCCGCGCCTCCTTGTCGGGAATCCATACCAATTACTGCTTGATATCATTCTGGATTCCCGCCTGCACAGGTATGACGTTCAAGGTCAATTATAAGCACACCGGCGTACCGAATGAAAAGAGCCGCAGCAACAACGACAGGAGATCAACAGCGATTGATTGACACTTTCAGGCCAATAAGAATAGGATGGCAACTCATTTTAACAGCCCCGGTATGGAGTTTTTGTGGCACGCCCTAAAACTGTTTACAGCTGCCAGCAATGTGGCTACCAAAGCCCGAAATGGCACGGACGTTGTCCTGACTGTCAACAATGGAACAGTCTGGTGGAAGAACAATCGGTTCCAGCCACAGGACATAATAGCCGCGCTCTGGCGGAACCGGGCCGCCCGGTTCCGCTGGCAACCGTGGACTGCCGCTCGGAAGACCGTCTGCGTACCGGCATTGATGAACTCGACCGCACCCTCGGTGGCGGCGTGGTGCCCGGCTCCCTGATTCTGGTCGGCGGTGACCCCGGCATCGGCAAATCCACCTTGCTGCTTCAGGCTTTCGCTCATCTGGCCGGTAACGGCACCGCCCTCTATGTTACCGCCGAAGAGTCGGTACGCCAGGTCAAACTGCGCGCCGACCGTCTCGACATCGCCATGAACAACCTCTATCTGCTGGCGGAAACCTCCCTCGAGCAGATCAAACAACGCATCAGTGAACTGCAACCAGCCTTCCTGGTTATCGACTCAATCCAGACCATCTTTACCAGTCATATAGATTCCGCCCCCGGCAGTGTCAGTCAGGTACGCGAGTGTTCCGGCCAATTGATGATTCTGGCCAAGAGCCTCGGCATTCCAACCTTTATCGTCGGTCATGTCACCAAAGATGGCGCCATCGCCGGGCCCCGCGTACTGGAACATATCGTCGATACCGTCCTCTATTTTGAGGGGGACCCCGGTTACCCTTACCGGATTCTACGAACAGTGAAAAACCGGTTCGGTTCCACCAACGAAATCGGTGTGTTCGAAATGCGCAATCAGGGACTGCGTGAAGTCAACAATCCGTCGGAGCTGTTTCTTGCTGAGCGCTCCGATAAAAGCGCCGGCAGCGTTGTAGTCCCGGCTCTGGAAGGCAGTCGACCGATCCTCGTAGAGCTGCAGGCGCTGGTTTCCGCCAGTTCTTTCGGCACGCCCCAACGCACTGCCATCGGCATTGATCATAAACGCATTGCTCTGCTCATCGCCATTCTGGAAAAAAAAGTTGAGCTGTCTCTGGCCGGCCAGGATATCTTTCTCAATGTTGCCGGTGGTGTCCGGCTGGACGAACCGGCCATCGATCTGGCCGCCATTGCCGTTCTTGCCTCGAGCCACCTCAACCGCATCATCAACCCCCATCTGGTGATTTTTGGCGAGGTCGGGCTGACCGGTGAAGTACGTGCCGTCACCCAGCCGGAACTGCGGGTCAAGGAGGCGGCCCGTCTCGGTTTCAGTGAGTGCGTCCTGCCGCGCACAAGTAGCAAAAATCTCGAAGTACCTGACGGTATCAGCCTGACTGGTATTGATCATGTCAGTGAGGCCCTCGACATTATTTTTATGTAACGATGAGACTGTTGTAGCAACCCTGTCATCCCCGAATGCCCCTATCTGGAATCCGGTCTTTTCGGCCAGTTCAGATCTTGATTCCCGACCGGTATCGCTTCGGGAATGACAACCAGTGCTGCTAAAGGTTCACACTGCAAGGAGAAAAATTCATGAGCGAGCAACTGACCCACTTTGATCAAGACGGCAAAGCCATCATGGTAGATATCAGTTCCAAACAGGCAACCCGCCGCCAAGCTGTTGCCGCAGCAGAAGTGAGGATGAAACCACAAACCCTTGCAGCGATTCTCGATCAATCAATCCAGAAAGGGGATGTCTTCGGTGTCGCGCGCCTCGCCGGCATCATGGCCGCCAAGCAGACTGCCGGCCTGATCCCACTGTGCCACCCGCTGGCTCTGACCGCCGTTGAAGTCGACTTTAATACTGATCCTGCGGCCGGAATTGTTTCCATCAGGGCCACCGCATCCGTAACAGGCCAGACCGGAGTTGAAATGGAGGCACTGACTGCGGCTTCCGTTGCCGGTCTGACCATTTATGATATGTGTAAAGCAATTGACAAGGAGATGGTAATCGGGCAGATTTGCTTGTTAAAAAAAACCGGCGGCAAAAGTGGTACCTTTGAACGTCATTGTTGACGCATCTTTTAACCGGCAGGATAACGGTTCATGAACAGTACCAGTTACAAAATCCGCAAAGGCTTCTTGATCCCCATGGGCATTACCGTCGTGCTGGGGGTAGCTCTGCTGCTGATCGGCATTACTGCACACCTGCCGTCGGGACGGCTCTATCTACTTGCCGCATTCATGGTTCCTGCTGTTCTGATTTTCATTGAAAGCAGCCGCCGGAAAGTCCATATTGGCGTCGATCGGATACAAATGGAAAAAACCCTGGGCACCAAAGAAGTGAGGTTTATCGACCTCACCTCCGTTGATGCGGTCAGGGTGCGCAAGCGGGTCTTCATCAGCCTGACAACGGAAGACACGTTCATGATTATATCCAACAGCTACGAACGCTTTGACGAACTGGTGCGACAACTGGTTGACCTGATCCCGGAACCAGTCGTCAGTGACGAAGCTCGACAGATGGCAGCGGACCCGCCATTGAAGTGCAGTGATATTTTTTCTGCCTGGCTTGCCGTCACCGTATTGCTGCTGGTTATTGCTGCACAACTTAGAAGCGTATTTTAACACTGTTCATCATTAATAACTTCAGGCCACTCTCGTTACCTGAAGAAGGGGAGACACACATGGACAAGAAAACTCTGGGGGAATTCAAGGAACTTCTAAACCGTCAGCTTGAAGAACTGCTGCAGGAAGCCGGCAAAACCGTATCGGAAATGAACGAGGAAAATGTCAACTTTGCCGATCCGACCGATCGCGCCTCGCTCGAATCGGACCGTAATTTTGAGCTGCGTATCCGCGATCGCGAACGCAAACTGATCAGTAAAATCCGCCAGGCCCTTGAGCGCATTGAAGACGGTACCTACGGCCATTGCGAAAGCTGCGATGCGCTGATCAGCCCGGAACGTCTGCGGGCGCGCCCGGTAACAACCCTGTGCATCGAGTGCAAAACCGAGCAGGAACGTCTCGAGCGCATCGGTTAGGCAAAAAAGTCGCAGGGCTAGGTCTGGGCGTCCGTCGCTGTCACCGGCCACGGCGCCCGCCGTTCCTGCCCTGAAAAGTTCTGGTCACGGCGATAATCGCGCAGATGGGCCTGATCACGAATAATGTCGACCCAACCTTCAGCCCGGCGAAATTTTACAATTTTACCCGTAGCAATCAGCACATCGAGCACATCATTATTCACCTGCCCTGAGGTTCCATCAGGGTAGATCACTTCAATCATTTGTCGCTTCATACTCGCCCCCATTGCCAGTCTGGCTAGGATCACAGCCGGCATTGGCTGTTGGTCATAAAATACAGTAAATACAAGGTTCCGGCAAAAGAAATCGGCCATTGCAGCGGCAAAAGGATGATTGTTTTTTTCCTTCATCCGGTGTATCGTGAGCAGTCTCAAACAACACAGAAATGTCTGTTTTTTATACAAGGAGGAACACCATGTTCGGACTGGGAACACAGGAACTGCTCATCATCCTGGTACTGGTAATGATTATCTTCGGCGCCGGCAAGTTACCGCAGGTCGGCAGCTCTCTGGGCAAAGGACTACGCAACTTCAAAAAAGGGATGAACGACGGCGAAGAGGAGATCGAAGAAGGGGAAATTGAAGAAGTTGCTGACCAGAAGAAAAAAGGGCTGAAGGAAGAAGAAAAAGAGCAGGACAAACAATCCTGACAGCCTGTGCCGTCCCTCTTCTCCACTTCCTGCTCGCTACGACCCATTCACTCATGAGCAACAAGCCCTGCGCTTCATCTGGCAGGGTTTTTTATTATTGCTGTACAGGAGGAGCAAACAACGATGACCAAAGCACTGGGCCTCATGTCGGGTGGACTCGACAGCACCCTTGCTGCCATGACCCTTATGCGACAGGGGATCGAGGTAACCGGCATATCCTTTGTCACCCCTTTTTTTCACGCTGAAAAAGCGCGCAAAGCAGCCGTCGCTATCGGCCATCCCCTGATGATCGAAGATATCAGCCAGATCCATCTGGACATGCTGAAACAGCCCAAGTACGGCTATGGGCGCAACATGAATCCCTGTATAGACTGCCATGCCCTGATGTTTCAACTGGCCGGCAAACGCATGCATGAAGGCGGTTTTGACTTTCTGTTTTCCGGCGAAGTTCTCGGTCAACGGCCAATGAGCCAGAATGGCAACGCCCTCAAAGCAGTAGCTAAACATTCCGGTTTTCCCGATCTCATCCTGCGCCCCTTGAGTGCCAGACTGCTGCCGGCAACCGCGATGGAAAAAACCGGCCTGGTTGATCGCGATCAGCTTCTCGATATCCAGGGACGTTCGCGTAAACGCCAGCAGGCGCTGGCCCAAGAGTGGGGACTCAAAGAGTTACCGGCCATTGCCGGAGGGTGCCTGCTCACCGAAAGCGGCTTTTCCAATCAATTGCGCGATCTGCTGACCCACCACCCTGAGGCCGGAGTGCAGGATATTCAACTATTAAAAATCGGGCGCCAGTTTCGCCTCACCGCCGATGTCAAACTGGTCGTCGGCAGAAACAGGGAAGACAATCAGGCCCTGGAAACATTCCGGACCCCGGACAAGCTGCTGCTGCGCTGCAAGAATTTCAGCGGCCCCCTGGGGCTGCTGTGCGGCCGGATTGATGAGGCATCCGTGCGGCAGGCAGCGGCTATTGTCGCTTCCTACGGGCAAGGAAAAATGGAAGCACAACTGGAAGTGCTCTGCATGAGCCCGGACACGACAACGAGCCTGACCGTTGCCCCGCTGCCGCGAGAAGAATCTATCGGAATGCTGTTGCGCTGAACGGTTCCAACTCATTCCCTTGTTCACGTATTAAGGCCCCCGCCAAGGTTGGATTCTCAGCGGGGGCCTTCGTTGTTCCATGTTATTCCGGTGTGGCTTTTAGGCCTACATCATGCCGCCCATGCCGCCCATACCACCCATACCACCACCTGGCATAGCCGGCATTGCATCCTTATCATCCGGCTTGTCAGCGATCATGGCTTCGGTGGTCAGCATCAGACCGGAAACGGAACCGGCATTCTGGAGTGCACTGCGAGTGACCTTGGTCGGATCAATAATGCCGGCCTTGATCATATCAACGTACTCATCAGTAGCGGCATTGAAACCGTAAGCATCCTTGCCGTTCAGCACCTTGTCGGCGACGATGGCACCTTCAACGCCGGCGTTAATGGCAATCTGGCGCAGCGGTGCTTCCAGAGCGCGGATAACCAGGTCAACACCAAATTTCTGCTCGCCGTCAACCTTCAATTTTTTCAGCGCCGGCAGGCAACGTACCAGGGCAACACCACCACCGGGGACGATCCCCTCTTCGACAGCGGCGCGGGTTGCATGGAGGGCGTCTTCAACGCGGGCCTTCTTTTCCTTCATTTCGGTTTCGGTTGCAGCACCAACCTTGACAACAGCAACACCGCCGACCAGTTTGGCCAGGCGCTCCTGCAGTTTTTCACGGTCGTAATCACTGCTGGTCTCTTCAATCTGGGCACGGATCATCTTGACACGCCCCTCGATATCGACATCTTTACCGGCACCATCAACAATGGTGGTATTATCTTTATCGACAACAATCCGCTTGGCGCTGCCAAGCATGTCGACAGTCGCATTTTCCAGCTTGAAGCCGACTTCTTCGGAAATCACCTGGCCACCGGTCAGCACAGCGATGTCTTCGAGCATTGCCTTGCGGCGATCGCCGAAACCGGGAGCTTTAACGGCGCAGACATTGATAGTGCCACGCAGTTTGTTGACAACCAGGGTTGCCAGGGCTTCACCGTCGACATCCTCAGAGATAATCATCAGCGGACGCCCCTGCTTGGCCACCGGCTCCAGAAGTGGCAGCAGGTCTTTCATGTTGCTGATCTTTTTGTCATGGATGAGGATCAGGGCATCCTCCAGTACCGCTTCCATGCGCTCGGCATCAGAAACAAAGTAGGGGGAGAGGTAGCCGCGATCAAACTGCATCCCTTCGACGGTCTCCAGAGTGGTTTCCATCGACTTGGCTTCTTCGACAGTGATAACGCCTTCCTTGCCGACCTTTTCCATGGCTTCGGCAATAATGTTACCGATAGTCTCATCGCTGTTGGCAGAGATGGTACCAATCTGGGCAATTTCCTTGTGATCCTTCACCGGCTTGGACATTTTTTTCAGTTCGTCTACGGCAGCGATAACGGCTTTGTCAATGCCACGCTTAAGTTCCATCGGGTTGTGACCGGCAGTTACCAGCTTGACACCTTCCTGGTAGACGGCCTGGGCCAGCACGGTCGCTGTCGTGGTACCGTCACCGGCGACATCGGACGTTTTTGAAGCGACTTCCTTGACCAGCTGCGCACCCATGTTCTCAAACTTGTCTTCGAGTTCGATTTCCTTGGCTACAGTAACACCGTCTTTGGTAATCAGGGGAGCACCGTAAGACTTGTCAATAACGACATTGCGGCCCTTGGGACCAAGGGTAACCTTAACCGCGTCGGCCAGTGTGGCGACACCGTCAAGAATGCTGGCACGAGCTTCTTGTGAAAATAACAGTTGTTTTGCCATGGTAGATTATATCCTCCGTTTAAAATAGTAGTGTAGTAGTGGTTTCAAGATCGACTTGTCGGCATGAACGACAACAGCCCGATTCAGGCGATAACACCGAGGATATCGTCCTCGCGCATGATCAGATACTCGTTGCCGTCGATCTTGATCTCACTGCCGGCATATTTACCAAACAGCACCCGGTCCCCCACCTTCACGTCCAGGGCCAGAACCTTGCCTTCCGGGGTCAGTTTACCCTTGCCGGCAGCTACGACCTTGCCTTCCTGGGGTTTTTCCTTGGAAACCGTATCGGGGATGATGATCCCGCCGGCAGTTTTGGTTTCCTCTTCGACGCGCTCAACAATGATACGATCCTGCAGTGGTCTGATGTTCATCTTGTGTGTTCTCCTTTCAAGCTTCAATCCGCGGAAAATTGTCCGCAACAGTTGTCAACGAATCCGGAATCATGCATGATGAAGCGCCTGACTCCTTCATACCATCTGTTAGCACTCAATCAGGATGAGTGCTAACAGTGAGCAATAATAATCTGCCCTTCACGATTGTCAAGCAAAAAACTTTATTTTACCGACAAAAAAAATCTGCCGTCTCATCCTTTAAGCCACGCTAAACTGACACACGATCAAGCAAAAACCCCACAGACCTTCTATATGCTACTGAATCCATGGTAAAATCAGCCTGCAGGCACGCGCAAAGATAATTTTCAAGCCATCCCGGTTTTACTTTAAGTAAAGTTATTCCGGTTGACATTTTCTACCATGTCCGCTATAGGAAGCTAAAAACAAAACGCCTTTTTATAGCGGAGCCCTAAGGAAACACATGGACTTTAACATCGGTCATAAAATCAAAACCCTGCGCAAGCAACGTAAGTTGACTTTGCAGGATGTCGCCAATGAAACAGGATTTTCTCCGGCACTGATTTCGCAGATTGAAAACAACAATGTTTCCCCTCCCATCGCCACCCTGTCAAAAATTGCCCGCTTTTTCGACATCAAGATGAGTCACTTTTTTGAAGAAGGCGAGGAAACCAACCGCTATGAAATCGTCCGCCGCGAAGACCGCCGCATTGTCAGCCGCGTCATTTCAAGGGACGGCACCAGTCATGGCTACACCTACGAAACACTGTCCTACCGCAAGCGCAATAAAAAAATGGAGCCGTTCGTGCTCACAGTCACCGAACGCGCCCAGGAAGAAACCCTGTATAACCATGAAGGCGAAGAATTTCTTTTGATTCTCAAGGGCCACGCCGAAATCATCCTCAATGATGAGCGCTTTATCCTTGAAGAAGGCGACGCCGTATATTTTGATTCCACCGTCAGGCATCGCCTGCTGGCCAGGGACGGTGAAACCGTCCAGGTTCTCGCCGTCGTCACCCGATAGCAACCGACCGCCGCCATGCAGGCAGTTAAAAAACAGCAATTTTGGTAATCGTCGAGACACTGATTACCCATTTCACCTCCAGGAAGGAAGCTTAAACCCATGAGCCAATTCGAAAAAAAAACCCTCGTCGACTGGGAAGCCCAGGCAAAAAAAGAAAAGAAATCCGATGATCTCTCCTCCCTGACCTGGCATACGCCGGAAGGCATTGCTGTCAAGCCCCTGTATACAGCGGCCGATACCGCCAGCGTCGCGCACACCGACACACTGCCCGGCCTTGCACCTTTTGTCCGCGGGCCGATGGCAACAATGTACGCCGGGCGACCATGGACGGTGCGCCAGTACGCCGGGTTTTCCACCGCCGAGGAATCCAACGCTTTCTACAAACGCAATCTCGCTGCCGGTCAGCAGGGGCTTTCGGTAGCCTTTGACCTGGCCACCCATCGCGGCTACGACTCGGACCACCCGCGGGTTATCAGCGATGTCGGCAAGGCAGGTGTCGCCATCGACTCGGTCGAAGACATGAAGGTCCTCTTCAACGATATCCCCCTGGACAAGGTGTCGGTATCCATGACCATGAACGGTGCGGTCCTGCCGATCATGGCCAACTACATCATTGCCGCCGAAGAACAGGGGGTCAAACCGGAACAGCTGGCCGGCACTATCCAGAATGACATCCTCAAGGAGTTCATGGTTCGTAACACCTATATTTATCCGCCCGAACCTTCCATGCGGATCATCGGTGACATTATCGAGTACACCAGCAAGTACATGCCCAAGTTCAACTCCATCTCCATCTCCGGCTACCACATCCAGGAGGCCGGGGCCAACAACGCCCTGGAGCTGGCCTTCACCCTTGCCGATGGTCTCGAGTATGTCCGTACCGCAATGGCCAAGGGACTTGACATCGACTCCTTTGCGCCACGCCTGTCGTTCTTTTTTGCTATCGGCATGAACTTTTTTATGGAAGCGTCAAAGCTGCGTGCCGCCCGTTTCTTGTGGGCTGAGCTGATGAGCCAGTTCAACCCCAAAAATCCGAAATCTTCCATGCTCCGCACCCATTGCCAGACCAGCGGCTGGAGCCTGACCGAACAGGATCCGTACAACAACGTCGTGCGTACCACCATTGAAGCGATGGCAGCGGTGCTGGGTGGTACCCAGTCTTTGCACACCAACGCCCTTGATGAAGCCATCGCCCTGCCGACCGATCACAGCGCCCGCATCGCCCGCAACACCCAACTGGTAATTCAGGAAGAAACCGGTATCTGCAATGTTGTCGACCCCCTGGGGGGCTCCTATTACGTCGAATCGCTGACCAACGCCCTGATCGAAGAAGCACGGACCATTATCAATGAGGTTGAAGAACTCGGCGGCATGACCAAGGCGATTGAAACCGGCATGCCGAAACTGCGAATCGAAGAATCGGCCGCCAGGAAACAGGCCGCCATTGACAGCGGTCGCGACGTCATCGTCGGGGTCAACAAGTACAAACTGGCCAAGGAAGATCCCATTGAAACCCTTGACGTCGACAACGCTGCCGTACTTAAAGGCCAGATTGCCCGTCTCACCAGAATGCGCAGTGAGCGCGACGAAGCGGCCTGCCAGCGAGCTCTTGACGCCATTACGGCAGCCGCGCAAAATAACACTGGCAACCTGCTCGAACTCTGCGTTGACGCTGCCCGCCAACGCGCCAGCGTCGGCGAAATATCTGATGCCATGGAAAAGATCTATGGCCGCCACCGTGCTGAAATCAAACTTGTTTCCGGAGCTTACGGGTCGATCGTGAATGAAGACAGTGATTTTTCTGCGCTGAAAAAGCGTGTAGACGAATTTGCCGCCCGGGAGGGGCGCCGGCCACGTATCCTCATTGCCAAAATGGGACAGGACGGTCATGATCGTGGGGCCAAGGTCGTGGCAACCGCCTACGCCGATGCCGGCTTTGATGTCGATGTCGGCCCGCTGTTCCAGACCCCCGAAGAAGCCGCCAAGATGGCAGTGGAAAACGATGTACACGTCGTCGGCGTCTCCAGTCTCGCCGCCGGTCACAAAACTCTGGTACCGCAACTGGCAGCCGAACTGAAAAAGCTCGGCGCCGATGATATTGCCATTGTCTGTGGCGGGGTTATCCCGCGCCAGGACTACGACGCTTTGTATGCTGCCGGCGCCGCGAAAATTTTCGGCCCAGGCACCCCGATTACCACCTCAGGAATGCAGACCCTGGATGCCATCGAGGGTACCGGCTAAAAGCACCGAATCCAGAATAGAGAGAAAACAGAAGGTGGAAGGCGTTACAGCCTTCCGCCTTTATTCTCTGTCTCCTATTCGGTACTCTAACGCCTGTCTTCTGCAGCCTGTATTCCGTCTTAACAGTGAGTCTGAACTTGTCTACTATTAACCAACTGGCTGCCGGCGTTCGCTCCGGCAATATCCGTTCGCTGGCCAAAGCCATCACGCTGATCGAAAGTCGCAACCCCGATCATTCTGCACGGGCGTCCGAGTTGCTCGATACCCTGCTGGCGGATACCGGCAACAGCATCCGTCTTGGCATCTCCGGCGTACCGGGCGTCGGCAAGAGTACCTTTATCGAAGCGTTGGGGATGAACCTGATTCACCGCCACCACAAGGTCGCCATTCTGGCTGTCGATCCCTCATCCCAACTCTCCGGAGGATCGATCCTGGGTGACAAAACCCGCATGGAAGAACTCGCTCGTGAGCAGAAGGCCTTTATCCGCCCCTCTCCCGCCGGTGACACCCTGGGGGGTGTGGCGCGCAAAACCCGCGAAACCATGTTGCTCTGTGAAGCCGCAGGTTACGATGTCATCATTGTCGAAACGGTTGGCGTCGGCCAGTCGGAAATCACCGTCGCCTCGATGGTTGATTTTTTCATGCTGCTGCAGATTACCGGGGCCGGTGATGAACTGCAGGGAATCAAAAAAGGGGTAATGGAAATCGCCGATGCCATCCTCATCAATAAAGCCGAGGGGGATAACCGTCCGCGAGCCGAACTGGCGCGCAAACAGTACCAGAATGCCCTGCACCTGCTCAAACCCAAAAGTCCCCACTGGATTGTGCCGGTCCTGCTGTGCAGTGCCCTGAAACAAC
>JAWLDI010000049.1:0-16290 GCA_041686715.1 Pelovirga sp. | reverse complement strand
AGATAAACTGGGGAGATAATACCGATTATCTTTATAATCGGTACTATGTTCCCAGTTTATCCAGTTTATCGAAAATAAAAAACCCCACCGCTTGGGCAGTGGGGTTTTTTATTTTTTGGCGTCCCCAGGGGGATTCGAACCCCCGTCGCCGCCGTGAAAGGGCGGTGTCCTGGGCCAGGCTAGACGATAGGGACGTAACCTTATAATAATTGCTGCGCCCGAGGCCATCTAGATACCCGAACCGAAAAAAAGTTGCAAGAGAAAAGTCACGACAATGGTAAATTGGCAATAATCCGGATTGGCAGCACTACCTGCCAGTGTTAGCGTAGAAAAAAGGAGGATCTGCAGATGCTGATAACCACCGAAACCACGACGCCACGGCAGCTCACAAGATCAGCAGGGCCACTTCAGATCACCTACGGAAGCCACCCAACCCCCTTTGGCTCAGCGCTGATCGCTTTTACCGCCAAGGGCTTATGCCATCTCGATTTTTTTGATGACGATAGCATCAGCGCTGTGACACAACTGCATAAAAACTGGCCGCATGCGACCTTTTGCGAAGACCAGAGCGCCACCGCCACGCTGATTCAACAGGTATTTGCTCCTCAGTCGCAACACAATTCGCAAGCCCTACGCCTGCATCTGCGTGGCACAGACTTTCAGCTGAAGGTCTGGCTGAGGCTGCTGGACATCCCACCCGGTCATCTGATCAGCTATCAGCAACTCGCACAGTTAATTGACCAACCGCCGGCAGCGCGCGCCGTTGGTGGGGCTGTCGGTCGAAATCCGATCTGCTATCTTATTCCCTGTCATCGGGTGGTACGCAGCGACGGTTCCATCGGCGGTTATCGTAGCGGCATCGCCCGCAAGAAGGCCCTGCTAGCCGGTGAAGGCAACCTTCACGAGCCAGGCACGAGATGGGGTCACCTGAACCTGCGGTATATCACAGCGCAACAATCAGAAACGTCCGGCCAACTTTAATCCAAGTACCGGCTCCGGGGCTACAGCAGACCGGGCGACATCAAGGGTAACAGCCCCGGTAATTACCAGATCACGGCCACTCAGGCGATTGACCCAATCACCGATATGATCCACCGGATCGAGAAAAAACAGGGAAAAACGCCCCAAAAGGGTAGATCCCAACAGCTGGCTGTTATTAGCAAATATTCGCTGTTCAGCGCGGTAGGCCCACTCACCACAGAGCCAGCCGCTGATCGGGGTATAGATCAGATCCTGAATCGAGGGACGCTCGGCAAACGCCTCGATACCATACTCCCAGAAAAAAGTGGACATCAGGGCAGTATAAACAAACGAATCCCACTGGTTGTACCCCGACTTGCGCGCGACCTGATAGTAAACACCACCAAAGTAGGCGTGGCCGACATAATTAATGACCCAGTCATCCTTGTCCCACACCGGCTTGCGGGAAACATTATCCCACCATCTACTCGCCAGCTCTGATCCATCGACATCTTTGTCCCAGCCGGTAATATCAGATGGCATCGTATAAAGAATTCCCGCAGCAACCAGACCGGAAACAAACACCAGCCGGGTTTGTGACCATAAGCGCTTGCTGTCAGCTCCTTCGGTGACAAACAGGGAAAAACTTTGTCGCGAAGATTTTGTACGGCCGGGGCCTGCCGATGAGTCAAGGTCGTGATTACCTGCAGTATGCAGCCCCATCGTTTGACCTGCTGCAAAAACTGTGGTCAAGGTCACGCCACCTTGAAAAACCAACATCACTATCAGCACCAACCAAAAAAACCTTCTATTCAACAGCAAGCACCTCCTGGAGATAGCTGGAGTTTAAGCTCAAAAAATCTTACCTCCAACAACCCCATCACTTGCATTAATACCGCGACGGCATAAAGCAGTTGCAAGGGCGAAGGAAGCTAGTCAAAAAACCTTACACCTGTTGCGCGAAAACCTGCCACTTGAACCCGCTATCACACCAGTATGACAGAAGATTTCACCCCTTCAGCATATCAAAAAAAAATCGATACTCTTTAAGTTTAACAAAAAAATCATCACGGAAAAGACAACCATGATTGGCGATCACATATTCTCGCGGCCGACCGAGACCACCCGGCCGGTCGCATCAAAGCAAACCCCTTCTGCTGCCAGCAACGCCTGCTGCAGCGTGGCCCGGTCGCTGTCTTTTCCAGCGCTGATCCGGCCCTGACGGTTGATCACCCGTTGCCAGGGCACATCACTCTGGTCGGGCAAGGCCGCCAGGGCAAAGCCGACAACCCGGGGCGTCGTCCCGACCATTCGTGCCAGCGTACCGTAACTGGCCACCTGCCCCGGAGGGATTTGTTTGACCAGGGCATAAATCCGCTGGTACAAAGAAATATCATTCATGATCGAACCTGCTCTGCTGATGAGGTAGGATAATTATAACTGTCATCATATGTCGTTGTTCAACAATGAACAGATCATTGTACTTGATAGCGCTGTTTTTTTAAAAAACATGGAGGGGGAACATGTTAAAACCCATCACGTCCGCAAGCTTGCTGTGTTTGTCTTTGCTTCTTTTTATCATCCCTGCTGCAGCGGCCTTCGAACCCATGTTGCCGCAGACCTATACCACGCACACGGCGGTTGCCGGCTGGTGGATGAGTGAAAAACTTGACGGAATCCGCGCCTACTGGGACGGCTCTACGTTATACAGTAAAAACGGCACCCGACTGGCGCCGCCACCGGAGTTTACCGCCGACCTGCCACCCTTTCCCCTGGAGGGGGAACTGTGGGGCGGGCGCAACACCTTTGAGCAGACAGCGTCCATCGTCATGCGTCAGCAAGCGCACGCGGGCTGGCTGACGCTGCGCTTGGCCGTTTTTGATGTGCCTGCTGCGAGCGGGCCTTTTCATCAGCGAATCAAACAGGCCGACTCCTGGTTTGATCAACACCCATCACCTTATGCCTTTGTTATTGATCAGTTTGTGGTAGAAAACTACGCCCATCTGCAACAAGAGCTGAAACGCATTGAAGGCCTTGGCGGCGAAGGGCTGATCGTACGTGATCCTGATTCAGCCTACCAGGGTGGCCGTAGCCCCCACATCCTGAAAGTGAAGCAGAGCTACGATGCCGAAGCGACGGTGATTGCCCACCTGCCCGGTCAAGGACGCAACAGCGGCCGATTGGGAGCCTTGTTGGTAAAAGGTGATAATGGAGTCGAATTTCGTATCGGCTCTGGTCTTTCTGATGCCGAGCGCGACCATCCTCCGGCCATCGGCACGGTCATCACCTATCAATATTACGGCCATTATTCCTCCGGCATCCCGAAATTTCCGTCCTATTTACGTTTACGTAGTGACCAGGAGCTGTGATGACGCTATGAGTTGATGCCAATAAGTTCAAGAAACGCGGGTTAAAGATCATGCTGAACAACTTGAACCGGCATCAGATATCCATACCCATCATCCTCAACACGCGCCTGATGATGCCGGTATGCCTCCAGAGCGGAGGGCGCAGGCCGAGGGCGTGGCTGATACGGTGGATTTTCGGGAGCAAGGGGTGACCCATTGCAGCCATGTTGATGAAGTTCATCTGCCTGCTCATGGCCTTTTCCAGTTCCCGGTCCAGCCACTGGGCATCCACCTCCGGCGAGAGATAGAAGCTGGGGGCAAGCATCTCGTCTGCCGGTTGTGTGAGCAGCCCCTGGGTTCGGGCTATGGTCTCCAGTTCCGTTCCAGGGTAGATGCGCAGGCCGACGTTGAAGAAGGCCACGTCCTTGGGGCGGATATGTTTTTTGGCAAACTGCAAGGTTTCCCGTACCGTTTCCGGCGTCTCACCCGGTCCCCCGAAGAGGAAGACCCAGGCACAGGGAATGCGGTGCCGGGCCACCACGGCGGCAGCGTGATGCACATCGCGACTGGTGAACCCTTTGCGCAACCCCTGCAGCACCGGGTCGGAAGCGCTCTCCAGGGTAATGCCCAGGCCGACAAAGCCGGCCTGCTCCATCGCCGTCAACAGCGCATCGTCAAAATCACGAGGATTCATCTCCAGGCATTGGAGTCGGGCCCCATGCCTGACCCGGGACAGGGCAGAACAGATCGCCATGGCATGCTCCAGCGGCGCATTGAACACACTGTCCACGATCTCGATATCGCGCAACCCGGCAGTTGCAAAGCCCAGCACAGCAGCAACAATACTGGCAGGATCCTTTAAGCGGCAATTGCTTCCCTCGATTTTCGGGTAGGTACAGTAGACGCAGTTATACTGACACCCGATCTTGGTCTGGATCGGGACGGTGGCCATCCGCGCGCGATAGGACGGGATATCCAGCCAGCGCTGATAATCAGGCGCCGGGCAGATCGTCGAAAACCCCGCAGAAAGGGGACTGTTCAGACGAAACGCGCCCTGTTCGATCCAAGCGATACCGGGCAGATCGGCAAAGTCCTCTCTGTGCGAAATGCGGTCGAGAAGTTGTGGAAAGACCAGCTCACCGTCACCGATCACCGCGATGCATTCCGGCACCAGGCGCAGGATCTGCTCAGGCATGATTCCGAGCGCCGCTCCTCCCAGGATGATGGGGACCCCGGTTGTGTTGCGGACCTCCTGTACAATACTCTGCAGCCCGTCGAGAAAGAACAGTGGGTTGCGCATGTCCACATTGTCGATATTGCGAACAGAAACGGCGACGGCATCGGGTTGTCGACGGGCCAAAGTCGCCTGGATATCCGCCGCAGGATCGTTGCTGAACATCAGATCC
This sequence comes from Pelovirga sp., assembly GCA_041686715.1. Lineage (GTDB taxonomy): Bacteria > Desulfobacterota > Desulfuromonadia > Desulfuromonadales > Geopsychrobacteraceae > Pelovirga. The sequence goes on along the minus strand of JAWLDI010000049.1, from coordinate 11,576 downwards.
AAAACAAAGACGGTATGTCCTGCTTGCTCCGCAGCCTGAGCGACGATGCAGGCACCGATCGGCATCACGGGCACGGGCAGATTATTACGGTTGGTACTGATCAGCAGGATTTTCATAGATTGGGAATCATATACAGCATTTCCGCATAGCTCAACGACAACCCCTGGCTGCCGGGGTGAAAGATATTCGGGCCGCTCATGAGCCGCCCCTACCGCAGCGGGGATTCCTGTGTTGAATAGGCCAGCACCAGCCGGGCCGGATAGGTCTCGATGACCTTGATCGAACGGTCAGGAAAATTCTGTTGCAGGAAGCTTCGCAATTCTTCCGGCAGGAACGCCCTTCTGATGGACAGCAGCCCATCGTAGAAATGATAACTTCCCCGTGTCAACAGGGCGCTGAAAAGCGTAAAACCCAAATAAGCCCAACGCGACCGTTTGAGGTCGTTCATCACAAAGGCGATCCGCGTCCGAGGCAGAATACTGTCCAGAAATACTTTGATTTCGTGCCAGTCCAGGTGATGCAGGAGGTGATTTGAAAAAACAAAATCAAAGGCCTCCAGATGCTGCAACGCGCGCGCATCACCTTCGACGATGCTGATTTCGGGATAATCGCAAATGGCCTGGTAGGCAAGGGAGAGGGAATTCCTGTCATTATCCAGCGCCGTAATCTTGAGCTTCAATCCCTTTCGCCGCGCTTCACAGGCAGCCCAGATTGACATATCGCAACCGCCGGCACCGACATCCAGCAGGGTATATTCACGTTCCGGGTGCTGCAACATGATCCTGAAAAAATGCTCACGCATCAATCTCCTGCTGCCGCTGAGCAGGTAGTTGATCCTTTTGAATTGCCGGATGGTCCGCCCCATACGTTCCATATCGACGTTCGCAAGTTCCAGCAGTTCTTTGTCGGAGGTATTTCTTTTGCTTAGATCCGGAAAGTAATAGTACCTCATCAGTGTGCCTCTCCTAAGGATTATCCGGTAACCTTACCATATTTTTACCTGATAATCAGGCTGGAGAGATTTTCGGCTGGACTTCAACAGGCTAACGAGAAATGCAGATGGCGACCTCTGCACCGTTACACATCAGATATGCAAAGTTGATGAATTCGATCTACGGCTTTTGTCGTGGTCCCCTGCCCTTATTTCTTTCTCAAATCGTTAACAGCTTTTTTTCAAGCCCCTCCCGATAACCATCTTTAGCAGAACGCGTCGTCTTCGTTCCGATAATCCCGGGGACATCGCCATTACTCGTGGGCAAATCTGCCAATACCATACTGTCTCAACTTGCGGGCAACTGTCGGTTGGCTCATTCCCAGCATTTCAGCAATCCGGCTCTGCCTGCCATAGCGTTTATGGGCGAGGTAAAGAACCTCTCGCTCGACACTGGACAGAATCTGGTTCATGGTCATTTGTGCCGGCCAGTTTGCGGCAACCTCGTCCCCTCTTCCGCCGTTACTGGATAAAATGACTGCCGGCAGATGACTGACGTCGATTATCGGACCATCACTCATCACCACCAGCCGTTCACACAGGTTCATCAATTCCCGCACATTTCCGGGCCATGAGTAGTCACAGAGAGCATCGAGAGCGGCGGCTGACAGTTGTCGCCGCACACCATCACGCTCACTGAAAAAGTGCAGATAGGTATTCAGCAAAGGGACAAGGCACTCCCGCCGCTGACGCAGGGGCGGAATCTGGACAGGAATGACACTCAGACGATAAAAGAGGTCGGCACGGAATAATCCGGCATCCACCCGCCTGGCAAGATCACGGTTGGTCGCCGCGATCATCCGGACATCAACCTGTCTCTGCCTTGTCGATCCAAGCCGGGTCAAACGTCCATCTTCCAGAAATCGTAACAACTTCACCTGCGCTGCCGGCGGCAGCTCGGCAATCTCATCAAGAAAAACTGTCCCCTGGTGCGCCAGTTCAAGATGCCCGGGCTTATGGGCAACAGCTCCGGTAAAGGCGCCTTTTTCGTACCCGAACAGTTCTGCCTCGATCAGCGACTCCGGAATGGCCCCGCAGTTGAGGGTGATCATCGGCTGTTCAGCCCGATGGGAGTCGCTGTGAATAAGTTCAGCGATCAGACCTTTACCGACCCCTGACTCCCCCAGCAACAGTACCGTAGAATCAACCTGACTCAAGCGTTGCGCCTGTTTCAGGGTTGCCGCCATGGCCGGGCTTTCGGCTATGAGCGGCCGGCCACCGGTCTGCTGTTGGTGCATCTGCGAAAGCTGGCGGCGAAATTGAGCACCGATCTCCTGCTGATCTTCAAGATCGCGCTTGAGGCGCTCCAGTTCGGTAATATCCCGCTCACTGACGACGACCCTGATCAGTTCCTGCTGATCATCAAAAACCGGGATGGCGGTCGAGATCAGCTTACGGCCGGTGCGGGTTTCCTGTAACAGACTGACCTGTTTTTCAGTCCGGATCGCCTCCAGGGTAGCCGATGGCAACAGCACCAGTCCACTGGCGGCAACCTCCAGGTAATCGCGCCCTTCAAGCTGATCGGGCGTGGCATTGTTAATCCGCGCCGATGCCGGATTGACCCGCAGGATGCGTCCGTTGGCGTCACAGACAAACAATCCATCCGAAGAGGAATCAATAATGGCATCATGTTCCCGCGTCAATTCCTGCAAGGGGCGATTACGCATGAGAATGGCAAGACGTTGATATTCTGTCTGAGGATCGGTACAGGGGCTGATCCACGCCATATACCCGGCCAGGGGAGGCTCAAGTCGAAACAGAAACTGTGACTGGTCAGTCACAGCAGGGGTAGTCAGCGCGTGGGATAAGGCGGCCAAAGCATCAGAAATTATCTGACCGATGGGGGCGTATGGCGTCAACACGCCCCAGGAAGTAACAACCCTGCCGGAAGAATCAACGGCAACCCCGCCTTCTCCGATTCCCGTTAGCAACGAATATTCTCCGCCCGTTGTCATAACAAGGACCATTACTGTCGCAGCAGCAGCTTCAAGGGCGCTCTTCAACCGCCCGCTAGTGGGACATGAGCACCGGCAACGTCATATACTTGAGCAGATGGCGACCTGTTTCTCCCAGGGTCTGCTGTCCCCGCCGTGCCTGCGAAGTAGCTCCCATGACCAGCAGTTCAACCCCGGCATCGGCACACATATTCATTAACAGATCACCGATACTCAAATCGCCGCTGACCCTTCTTTCACAGGACAGGGGCAGATGATAGCGCTGCATATGCCGGCTGATATCGGCACTGTGAGAACGGTACGATTCATCACCGCCCGGGCCATGAACTGTGACCACCTTGATGTGTTCGGCCCGCCGCAGAATCGGCATGGAATCATGCAACGCACGACAGGATTCCGGCCCGCCGCGCCAGGCCATCAGAATCTGTTTGAAATCGCACCGGTAATGCCCGGCATAAGGGACAATCAACACCGGCCGGCCACTCCCCAGCACAGCCTTCTCCGGCAGATTATCCGGGATACCCTGATCATCGGCAGCAGTGTCGGTTTGACTGACAACCAGCAGGTCATGATAGTGCGCATAAAGGTTGAGAGCGGTCACCAGATCAAGACCGGTGGTTTGACAGTCCACCAGTATCCACTCGGTTTCAATGCCTGCCGCCGCCGCTTTTTTCTTGAACAGCTGCTCCACTTTGTCTGCCCGCGTCTGAAACTCCTGCCGATGGTGGGCAAAATACATCCGAGAAATGATGTATATTCCGGTAAGATGAGATTCTTGTTGGCGCGCCAACTGGAGGGCAACTTCAAGACGCGATTCGCAGGTCGGCCGATCGTCAAGATGAATGAGGATATTTTTGAGATTCATGACTTACTCCTAACGGCTCCTGCCGATTAATTTATGCTCATCCGGAAAGGTTGGATGAACATAATGCAGTTTGACGATCTGGAAACGAGGAATTTTTCGTTGTGGCAAGGAAATCAAGGGCCTATGCGGAGGCCTACACATGTACGCCGCACAAATAAGACCGCAGATTGACGCCGCCACGGCGGAAAATAACCATTTCCGGACGGAAACTAATTTGTTTTGCCCAGATAGGCTTCCTGAACCTTGTCTGAAGCCATTAACTCTGCCGAAGGTCCTTCAAGGGAGATCCGCCCGACCTCCAGAACGTAACCACGATCAGCCAGCTTCAGAGCTGCTTTGGCATTCTGTTCTACCAGCAGTACCGTGACACCCTGTCGCGAAATCTCCTTGATCTGTTCAAATATCGCTTTAACCAGAATCGGCGCTATTCCCAGGGAAGGCTCATCGAGCAGCAACATCTCTGGATCACTCATCAGCGAACGTCCAATGGCCAGCATCTGCTGTTCACCGCCGGACAAAGTACCAGCGAGTTGCTTGCGCCGTTCTTCCAGCCGCGGAAACATTTCGTAAATCCAACGCAGGGTTTTGGGATTCACCTTGCGGCGGGAATAAGCTCCAAGGAGTAGATTTTCTTCCACTGTCAGCACACCGAACACGCGACGGCCTTCAGGAGAATGGCTGATCCCCAGCTTGACCACCTTGTGGGCAGGCAACTTGGTCAGCTCGTGCCCCTTGAACCGGATTGATCCGGCCCTGGCTTTATGCAACTGACTGATGGTGCGCATGGTCGTGGTTTTACCGGCACCATTGGCGCCCAGGATGGTGACAATTTCCCCCTTGCGAACCTCCAGGGAAATGCCCTTGATTGCTGCGATACTGCCGTAAGAAACTTCCAGATCCTCTATCGTGAAGAGCACATCACTACTCATCATCATCCTCGCTTCCCAGATACGCCTCAATGACCAGCGGATTTTTCTGGATTTCTTCGGGCGTGCCCTCGGCAATTTTCTTACCGAAATTCAGTACCGTCAGATAATCCGTCACTTTCATGACCAGCTCCATATCATGCTCAATCAACAGAACCGTAACCCCTTTATCACGGATATTGAAGATGATCTCTACCAGCTCGGCCGTTTCCCTGTCGTTCAATCCCGCCGCCGGCTCATCAAGAATCAGCAGGGTGGGATCGACAGCCATAGCCCGGGCCATCTCCACGCGCCGCTGAACTCCGTAAGAGAGAGACGATGTTGACAAGGCAGCCACGTCACTCAGATGAAAAAACTCAAGTTGCTCACCGACCTTGAGCCAGTTGTCCCGTTCATCAAGACGCGAGCCCGGAGTGGGAACGATCCCATGCCACCACTTCTGGTTGCTTTTGATATGTCGCCCACTCATGACATTTTCGGCAACCGACATCTGGCTGAACAAACGGATCGTCTGAAATGTGCGGACTATTCCGCGGTCCACTATCTGATACGGGGTCATGCCACGGATTTCTTCTCCACGCCAGATGACCGAACCCTCTTCTGATTTGTAGATACCGGTAATACAGTTGAATACTGTTGTCTTACCGGCACCATTGGGGCCGATCACACCATAAATCTGCCCGGGATCAACCTTCATGGTCAGTGAATCAACCGCAGTCAACCCGCCGAAACGCTTGGTGACATCCGTCAGAATCAACTCATTACGCGCCATGTTTTGTTTCCTTGATCAGATGTTTGGGAATTTTTCCAAAGGTAGCCGGCCAGATGCCACGGGGCCTGAGAATCATCGTCAGAATCATGGCGAAACCGAAGATAAAAAATCGCCAGGTCGAAAACTCGCGGAAAATTTCCGGCAAAACGAACATCACAAACACACCGAGCAATACACCCGGTATCGATGACCCACCGACCAGGACGATACTGAAAAAGAGCACTGACTGAATAAACTCAAAACCTTCAGGGCTGACAGCTCCATACTGAATCGCAAAAACAGTGCCGGCCAGCCCGGCGATGCCGGCTCCGAGACCGAAGGCAAAGATCTTGTACACCCTGGTATTGATCCCGATACTCTCCGCCGCCAACGGATCTTCACGCAGGTAATGCAGCGCCCTGCCGGCCTTGCTTTTTTCAAGATTGAACATAACACCCAAGGTCAGCAACAGCACCACGAAGGCAAAATAATAGATTGCCACCTGGCTGCTCAGAGTCAGACCGAAGATTTTCATGGGATCGATGCCGAAAATTCCATTGGGGCCACCGGTTACTCCTCCCAGGTTGTTGATCAGGACCTGGACAAAGACCATGTTAAAACCGATAGTAACAATCAGCAGATAATCGCCGCGCAGGTGAACAATCGGTGCTGCCAGCAAAATGCCGAACAGGGCCGGCACAATAATCGCCACCGGTATCGTCGATAAAATGGGCCAGCCGTAGTGGTAATTAAGGATCGCTGTGATATAGGCACCCATGCCGAAAAACATGGCCTGACCCATGTTGAACATTCCCGCCTTGCCCAGCACAATATCCTGTGATAGAGCGACAACGGAAAAGATAACGAAGGTTACCGCGATTGTCTGCCAGCGTGAGTCGAGAAAATTGGGCAGAACCGCCATAATCAAAAGAAATACTGAAATGCTCGCGACTGATAGCTTTTTCATCAGACCTTCTCCGCAACCCGCTCACCGAGCAACCCGGTTGGACGTACAATCAGGATGACGATCAAGAGCATAAAGGTAAAGGCATCGGCCCAGGTACTGGACACGTAACCGGAAATAAAAGCACTGAAGAGCCCCAGCAACATACCGCCCAGCATGGCGCCGGGGATATTTCCGATACCGCCGAGAATCGCTGCGATAAAGGCATAGAGACCATACTGCCATCCCATATTAAAAGTGATCCCACGATAATACAGGCCGATAAACAGACCACCGATGGCTCCCAGAGCCGGTCCGATGATAAAAATCAGAGCAATGATGTTATCGACATTAATGCCCATCAGTCGTGCGGCATCCTGGTCAAGGGAGCTGGCCCGGATCGCAGCACCAATCCGGGTTTTTTCTACGAACAGGTACAGTGCAATCATTAATATGACAGACAAAGACATGATCAGTACCTGAATCAGACTGATCGTTACTCCTCCGAAATTCCAGTAGATCTGGGGCACCAGCTCCGGAAAGATACGCATCCGCGGCCCCCACATGAGCATAATTCCGTTTTGAATCACCAGGCTGGCGCCAAGCGCGGACACAACGGCCGACAGGCGGGGCGCGGTACGCAAAGGGCGGTAGGCAAGCCGTTCGAGGATCACTCCCACACATGCCATCACCGCTGCCGTCAGCAGGAAAATAGCGACAACAGCGAACAGGGTCATCGACTGACCCATCACCTGCACATAGATGGTCAGTCCGACAAAGGCCGATGCTGCCACCATATCCCCGTGAGCAAAGTTAATCAGCCGCAACACCCCGTAAACCATCGTGTACCCCAGAGCAACCAGGGCGTAAATACTGCCGATGGTTAATCCGTTAGCCAGTTGTTGCAAAAAAGTTTCCATGGCTATCAATCTCCTGCCATGCAGATACCGGGATCTGCCGTTATTACCTCTTGCCTGGACAGGCACGAGCAGCGGAAAATAGTCTCTTGCTGATGCCTCTTCAGGAAAGAAAAAAAGGGGGGCGACTGATCTGATGTTCGCCCCCCGATTATTATTCCTGGGTCAATTACTGCCGATGAACTACCTCATAGCTGCCGTCAGCCTGAATCTCGAAGGTCATGTAGCTGCTTCCGACGCGATTACCGTCTTCGGAAAATTGTACCGGACCGGTAATACCTTCAATCGGCTCGGTCATGTTCATCAGGTATTCAGCGGCTTCACGGGTGTCAAAGCTCTGATTCTGCTCCATGGCATGAATGATCGCCCGCATCCCGTCAATATTCATCAGTCCCCAGATTGACGGTGGCCGTTCACCGTACACTTCTTCGTAATCATTGATAAATTCCTCGGCCAGGTCGTAAGGGAGCATATCAACCGTCGGCACGTTGATGATATTAGCCCCTTCCGCGGCCCGCCCGGCAAGCTTGATAAAGTCCGGATTGTCATTGGCATCGCCGCCGATAAAGTCGGCATCGATCCCCAGAGCCATCTGCTGGGCACGAAGTTGGCCACCGTCAGTGTAGTATCCGGCGAAGAAAATCACATCAGGATTCATCGAACGGATATTGGTCAGAACCGGAGTAAAATTCTGTGAATCTGCGCGGATTTTGTCATAGGCGACAACGTTACCGCCACGGGCCTTGATGGCATCCACCGTTGATTCTGCTAATCCGGCGGCGTAACTGGAAAAGTCGGAAATCACCACGATCCGCTCGTAACCCTTATGATTCACCATGTACTCGGCGGCATATTCGGCTTCAGCACTATTGGGAAAGGAGTTACGGAAGAAAGTCCAGTAGCCTTTTTCCGTCAGACTGTCAGCGGTTCCGTCAGAAGTCTGCAAGACACCGGCTTCATAATAGATTTTCTGGGCGGCTTCAGCGGCCGTCGATGTATAGGAGCCGATAATCATCTTGACGCCACGATTAACCAGTTCACGAGCACAGATAGCCGACGCCATTGCCGTCGCCTGATCATCGCAGGTAAAAACCTCTATCTGTCGCCCCATGACCCCGCCGGCGGCGTTGATCTGGTTGGCAAGGAGCCTGGTACCGTTATCGATACCCTGGCCTTCGTTGGCATAACTGCCGGTAATCGGTGCCTGAACCCCGACCTTGAGGGTTTCCGCGCTGGCCAGTGCCGCTGTCATGAAAACAGCAACACAGACCATCATCATGGTACTGAATACTTTGTTCATCTTTTCCTCCCTGATTGCTTGATTGTTAAGCTACAACTGTGCTGCAGACAGTCAATTACCAAACCTGGCTGCAACAACCAATGATGAATAAAGATAACACAAAATCCTGATGTCAGTGTTTGTTTATGCCAAGCATCTGTTTCAGAGCATGCTGGGCAATTGACGGATTTTCCTTAAGCCGGCGCCGTGAGTAGGGCAGCCAGTCTACCCCGTAGGGCACATAAATCCGCAAACGATGGCCTTCTTTCAGAATAATTTCACGTAATTCCTCGTCGACACCCAGCAGCATCTGAAATTCGTATTTATCAGGGGGCAATCCCATCTTGCGGACCAGATGCATGGCTTCATACACCAGCAATTCATCATGAGTTGCTATCGCCGCATAAGCCCCCTGCTTGAACATCAATTCCAGGCTGTGGATAAAATTACGATTGATAGCCTGAGGATTCTTCCAGGCGTGCAGACGCGGTTCAACATAAATCCCTTTGCACAGACGATAGTTCTGATAACCGTTATCCAGATTGATAACATCCTGCGGCGTACGATGCAGGTAGGACTGCAACACGGTGCCGACATGGCCGGGGTATTCTGTCCGGAGTTTGTCAAACATCTCCAGAGTAGCGTCTGTGGTGCCGATATCCTCCATGTCAACGCGCACAAAGCTGTCCAGTTTTTTTGCTTCGGTAACCAGTTCACGAATCAGTTCAAGGCAACGTTCCTGGTCAAGCAGCAGCCCCATCTGGGTCGGCTTGATCGAAAGGTTCCCGTTGAGTTTTTCCCGGTCGATGGTGCGTAATATCTCCAGTGCCTGATTCTTGAACTCCACCGCCTGATCAAACCGGGTAATAAATTCACCAAGAATGTCGATGGTGGTCATCATCCCTTGGCTGTTCAGATCTTTACTGACCTGAACGGCATCATCGAGGGTCGATCCGGCAATGTAGCCCTTGGCAAAATAGCTGACGATCGGCTTGGGAACGTGCATGATGGTTTTGGCAACGGCAAAATTAAAAAGTGACATAATGGCCTATCCTCATAGCTGAGAGCCGCTGGGTCATATCCCGACCCGCGCAATGACGGGTCGGGATACTGTGACAGGTTTATTCTTCGTCCAGGAACGGATATTCGAAAGTTTCCGGCGGAACAAAATTCTCTTTGATGGCCCGCATGGAAACCCAGCGCATCAGGTTCTGCTTACTGCCGGCCTTATCGTTGGTTCCCGAAGCCCGCGCACCACCAAAGGGCTGCTGGCCGACCACCGAACCGGTTGGTTTATCATTGATATAAAAGTTACCAGCAGCATTTTCCAGTTTGTCCATGGCCAGGCCGGCTGCCCGGCGATCCTGAGCAAAAATTGCCCCGGTAAGGCTGTAGGGTGAGGTCTGGTCACACAGATCCAGGGTTTGCTCATATTCTTCATCGGAATAACAATAAAGGGTCACCACCGGGCCGAAGATCTCTTCTTCCATCGTTTTAAAATGCGGGTTGGTGGTCGTGATCACCGTCGGCTCGATGAAATAGCCCTTACTGTCATCGTATTTTCCACCGACGACAATCTCGGCGTCGGCAGCCTCTGCTGCATAGTCGATATAAGCGGTAATGGAACTGAATGCGGCCTTGTCAATAACAGCGTTAAAGAAATTGCCGAAATCACAGACATCGCCCATCTTGATGCGACCAACCTGAGCTTTGACCTCATCGAGAATCGGTGTCCAGAGACTTTTCGGGATATAGGCACGGGAGGCAGCAGAACATTTCTGCCCCTGGTATTCAAAGGCACCGCGGACAATCGCGGTAGCAACAGCCGGCACCTTGGCAGAAGAATGCACAAAAATAAAATCCTTGCCGCCGGTTTCGCCGACGATGCGTGGATAGGTCTTGTACTTGTCTTCGGCGATGTTATTACCGATGGTTTTCCACATACCCTGGAAAACTGCCGTGCTGCCGGTAAAGTGGATACCGTTAAAATCAGGGCTTTCCAGACAGGTATTACCGACATCGCTGCCGGAGCCGGGAACAAAATTGATAACACCGTCCGGCAGTCCGGCTTCCTGCATCAGCTTCATGAAACAGTAGGGTGCATAGACAGCTGAGGAAGCAGGCTTCCAGATTACCGTATTACCCATAATCGCTGGTGAAGTCGGCAGATTGCCGGCAATTGCGGCAAAATTAAAGGGGGCAACGGCAAAGACAAACCCTTCCAGCGGACGATGCTGAACATAGTTCCAGGTCGGCTCGGGAGAATACATCGGTTGTTCGGCATATACCTGCTGGGCAAAATAGACATTAAAGCGGAGAAAATCGATGAGTTCGCAAGCCGCATCAATTTCCGCCTGCAACGGACTCTTGCTGGTATTGAGCATGGTCGCCGCGTTCATCAGAAAACGGTAAGGACCCGCCAGCAGGTCGGCGGCCTTGAGGAAGATACTGGCACGCTCTTCCCAGCGCATACTGTTCCACACCGGCTTAGCTGCCATAGCGGCGTCAATTGCCATCTGGACCTCTTTCGGACCGGCCTTGTGATACGTGCCCAGCTGTTGTGAATGATCATGAGGACAGGCGATTTTTGCCGTATTCCCGGTCCGGACCTCTTTACCGCCGATAATCAGGGGAACTTCAACCTGTTTACTCTTCAGTTCATCCAGTGCCTCTCTGAGCTTCTGTCGTTCCGGTGAGCCCGGGGCATAATTGAGGACTGGTTCATTTTTCGGAATCGGAATACTGATCTGGGCATTGTTAAGCAGATTCATAATGCTCCTCTCCTTGTTCGTTACGGTCAAAGTGATGAAGTGGCATGGTTAACGCCAACTTCGTGATATAAGAACCACACAGAGTGTCCTTTGCTATGTTGCAAATAAGGCGCCACATCAAAAAAAACATCTCCCCTGTCTTCTGGGCCTGGTGTTTTCTTTTGTAAAAACATCAAGT
>JAWLDI010000048.1:0-16667 GCA_041686715.1 Pelovirga sp. | reverse complement strand
AGCAACTGCTGGTGCAATCACCAGAGGGTCAAGTGCTTCAACAACAGCTTCAACTTGAACCGCGTGACTATCGGATTCAGCGGATTGATGGCATCAGTCAGCGGCTGATGGAACCATCGCCGGAAGATCTTGAGCGGATTGGTCATGAAGCCGAGGAGATTGCTGCTGTCCGTCAACAGCTCAACCTCAACCGTAATTTCCTTGAGTCGTTCAACTGGCCACTGACCGGTCGCATCACCGGGGTTTATGGCAGTCAGCGAATTTTTAATGGCGAGCCCCGGCAGCCCCATTTCGGCATCGACATCGCCGCACCAACAGGGACCCCGGTCAGAGCTCCGGCTGGTGGAGTCGTGACTTATGTCCATCCGGGGATGTTCTTTGCCGGCACCACCCTGGTGGTTGATCACGGTTATGGGCTTTCTTCAACCTTCCTGCACCTGCATGAGACTCTGGTTGAGGCCGGTCAAGAGGTGACACAGGGGCAGATCATTGCCACCGTCGGTGCTACCGGCCGGGTGACCGGCCCGCATCTCGACTGGCGACTGAACTGGTTCAATGTCCGCCTTGACCCGGCACTGGTGGCAGGTGCCATGCCAAACTGACCGTCTTAGTAAATCTTCCTTTTCGAAAAGGTCGACCCCAGCACGCTGAAGGTATTTTCGACAATGAAAAGGGCGTACTCATCGGTGGTAAAAACTATCTCTTCCAGCCGTTTAAGCTGGATATTGTTGATCACCACCATCATGACGGTACGGTTTTCCTTGCGATAAGCGCCCATAGCCGGTAGCAGCGTCGTACCGATTTTGAGCGTGGTCATGACCCGATCGGCAATCGCCTCGGACTTTTCCGAAACAATAAATGCCAGCTTGCGCTGATTGAACATGGACAGCGCGTATTCCAGCGTCTGCGAGGTTACAAATACAGCAATCATCGAGGCGATAACCAGATCATTATCGAGGCTGGCAAAACTCAAGCTGAAGAGAATAAGATTGAAGCCGAAATAGGTCTTGCCGATGCCGATATTGTATTTCTGATAAAGAATGACGGCAATAACATCAAGACCACCATTCGAACCAAGCGAACGCAGTACCATACCGGCACCGGCACCCAGCAGGACCCCCAGGGACAAGGCAGCATAAAGTTGATTTTCAATGTGGATGGTGACAGGCAGTTGATACAACAGAGTAATTGATATCATCGCCAGGGCGCTGTACCAGAGAAATCGCCGTGAGATGTAAATGTAGCCAAGCACAAACATGGGAATGTTCAGCAGCAGAAACAGCAATCCCGGGTTGAGTGCATCGGTCACATAGTACAGCAGGGAACTGACCCCGAAGAGTCCACCGGGAACAAACTGGTGGGGCGTCGCGATCCCCTTTAAAGCAATGACCTGAATCAGCGAGCCGCCGATAATCAAGCCGCAATTCCACATGATTGAATAGGCGAATTTGCTTTTTTGAGGGCTCATCCCGTATCCTGCCTTTCTGTACCCGATGCTAAAGGCCGAAGAGGTTCAAACGAAAAAACCAGCACAATACTCTCTTAGCACAAAAAAACAATCTTTTTTACGCAACCGGGGGAGACAATTCAGCTATAGTTGCCGCCGAACGCAAACATCGGCTCACAAAGCCTTTTAACGCAGTGGAATATGTTGGGCACTTCTCACACAAAAGAAGGTCCCCGCCGAGCTCGTAACGGCATGGTAGCGGCTATTACCTTTGGAATTTTATGGCACAATTTGAACTGATATCACCCTACTCCCCCTGTGGCGACCAGCCCGAAGCCATCGATGAACTGGTAGCCGGCATTGAGCGCGGCGATCGCCATCAGGTACTGCTCGGCGTCACCGGTTCGGGTAAAACCTTCACCATGGCCAACGTAGTAGCAAAGGTACAACGTCCGACCCTGGTACTGGCTCATAATAAAACCCTGGCAGCGCAGCTTTACGGTGAGTTCAAGGAATTATTCCCCAACAACGCGGTCGAGTATTTCGTCAGCTATTACGATTACTACCAGCCCGAAGCCTATGTGCCCTCCACCGATACCTTTATTGAAAAAGACAGCTCCATCAATGAAGAAATTGACAAGTTACGTCACAGCGCTACCCGCTCATTGTTGTCACGACGCGATGTCCTGATCGTCGCTTCAGTCAGCTGTATTTATGGCCTCGGTTCACCGGAAGCCTATTACGGTATGCTGGTTGATCTGCGTACCGGGATGGAGCTTAAGCGCAATGATTTTCTCCATCGCCTGGTGGAGATCCAGTATGAACGCAATGATATCGACTTCCACCGCGGCACCTTCCGGGTACGCGGCGACAGTGTCGAGGTTTTTCCCGCCTATGAAGAAAAACGAGCCCTGCGCATCGAGTTTTTCGGTGACGAAATCGATGCCATCAGCGAAATCGATCCCTTGCGTGGCCAGGTAATCGATCGCCTCGATCGCACCGCGATTTTCCCGGCCAGCCATTATGTCGCTACCAAACCGACCCTCAAGCGCGCCATCGGGGAAATACAGGATGAACTGCAACGCCGGATTCAGCATTTTCGTGAACAGAATATGCTCCTGGAAGCCCAGCGCATCGAACAGCGGACCCTCTTTGATATCGAATTAATCGAAGAAATGGGCTATTGCCAGGGGATCGAGAATTACTCACGGTTTCTTGATGGACGTAATCCCGGGGAACCGCCGGCCACCCTGCTTTCCTACCTGCCCGCTGATGCCCTGATGTTCATTGATGAAAGCCATGTCAGTGTCAGCCAGGTCGGTGCCATGTACCGTGGTGACCGCTCGCGCAAGGAGACCCTGGTCAATTACGGCTTCCGTCTACCGTCGGCACTGGACAACCGCCCGCTGATGTTCGAGGAATTCCAGCAGTGTCAACCGCAGACGATATACGTATCTGCCACCCCGGCTGATTACGAGATGGAACAGGCTGAAGGGATTTTTGTCGAACAGGTCATTCGCCCCACCGGCCTGGTCGACCCCCCTATCGACGTCCGGCCGGCCCGTCATCAGGTGGATGACCTGATTGAAGAAATCAGGGTGACGGTAGAGCAGAGCGCACGGATTCTGGTAACTACCCTGACCAAGCGCATGGCCGAAGACCTCACCGGCTATCTGCAGGAGGCCGGAATTCGGGTCAACTATCTGCATTCCGATATCGACACCGTTGAGCGGGTGCAGATTATCCGTTCCCTGCGCGAAGGGGAATTCGATGTTCTGGTCGGAATTAACCTGTTGCGTGAAGGGCTCGACATCCCTGAAGTGGCCCTGGTAGCGATTCTTGATGCCGACAAGGAAGGCTTTCTACGGAGCGAGCGTTCCCTGATCCAGACCTGCGGACGCGCCGCCCGCCATCTCGATGGCCGTGTCATCATGTATGCTGACCGTGTAACCCGCTCGATGCAGGCCTGTATCGACGAAACCGAGCGGCGCCGGACCAAGCAGCTGGCCCATAACCAGGAGCAGGGCATCACCCCGACTTCAGTAAAAAAGTCCCTGTTTTCTATCGTTGACAATTTCGTCGGCAGCAAAGAGAAGGAAAAATCCCCCCTGTGTGCGGAAGAAGAAGCCCTGTATGCCGATCCGCAGGCCCTCAAGGAAAAGATGGCGGAGATCAAGGCGCGCATGCTTGAAGCTGCTGCTGAGCTGGATTTTGAACAGGCTGCCGAATTACGCGATCAGTTGCTTGAACTGGAAAAACGGGCACTGCTGGTGGAAACCGGGGTGGATCTGCAGAAGTAGCATCTTATCTCGCGGAAGGCAAAGTCCGGCTCGATCTCTGCCTTTTTCCCGCCGGCCACATGAAGAACTACAGGAACCATTCCGGTTCCCTGCGGCGATTGAAGTTTTCTGCCAACAGGGTCCGCCGCTCGGCGACAACCGGATGGCTCATGACCCGGGCTTCGTGAGGACAGCTTTTGACACAGGCACAGCACATGATACAACCGGCAACGTCGGTCACTACCCGGTCTTTTACCTGAATGGTAAAGGATGGACACACAGACGCACACAGGCCGCATAACACACAGTGCTCATCAATTGTTTCAGGTGCAATCTGCCCCAACACCACCCCTTCACGGTAGGGCACATCCCCGGGAATCGGCACACCAACCTGCCGAGGATTGGACTCAAGCAACTTATCCTTTACGGCTCGACCAAACGCCCGGGCCTTTTCCAGGTCCGCTTCATCCGGGCGATTTGCGGCAACAGGTTGCCGGTGGGTGGAATATGAATGCTCGCCGATAAAAGCTCCGGCGGCAACAACATGAAATCCTTTCGCCGCCATGATGTCGGCCAGCTCCCGCAGGGCATCCTCGTACTCTCGGTTGCCGTATACTACTACCGCTACCACCGGCAGGCCATCTCCCTTAAGATCGCCAATACGCTTCAGTACTATTTCCGGTACCCGACCGGCATAAACCGGTACCGCGATAACAGTTACCCCTTCCGTCATCCGGCCGGATAATGTTTCTTTCATCCGGGTCAGGTCAAAGCTCCACTGGTCAGCATCATCAAAACCGGCGGCAATATGTGAAACTATCTTTTTGGTCGTTCCCGTTGGTGAAAAATAGACAAGATTAATCATGGATCCACCTTTCTCTCTCCGTTTCTCATCCGGGAGTATACAGGATGACCACTGCAGGGTTCAAACCTGTTGCAGGGACCAGGCTCGAAGAGGTGGCTCACGAATCACCGCTACTGTCTGGCGACAGAATTCTTCTGCATAACACCGTTGAGCAGCACCTTCAACTCACGGATTTCTCCCCGCAAGCTATCGATATCCTGATGCAGCTGCTGTTCTTTCTCTTCCGCCAGCTCCTCGATTTCACGCATCTGTTCTTCTTGAGCAGCGTGGGCCTGACTCTGCATCGCGTCAACAATCACGGCGATAAACAGGTTAAGCATGGTAAAGGTCGCCAGCATGATGAAAGGGACAAAAAACAACCAGGCATAAGGAAAAACTTCCAGCACCGGACGGACAATCCCCATCGACCAGCTCTCCAGGGTCATGATCTGAAACAGGGTATACATGGAGGCGTTGATGGAACCGAACCATTCCGGAAAAACCGCGCCAAACAATTTGGTACTCATCACCGCCGCAACGTAAAAAATCAGCAGCAGCAGCGTGATGATCGAACTCATTCCGGGGATTGCCGCCAACAGGGCCGACACCACTACCCGCATGCGGGGGGATGCCGATGCCAGCCGCAGCACCCGCAATACCCTCAGACTACGCAAAATACTGAAAGCGCCGGTCGCCGGTACCAGAGCAATACCGACCACAATAAAGTCGAAAACCCGCCAGGGTTCACGAAAGAATCCACGTGGCCCCATGGCGATAATGGCCAGGGTCAACTCCACCACAAAAATCTGCAAACACAGACGATCAAGCTGGTAAAGCAGGTTTCCATACGGCTCATTGATGGTCGGTACCGTTTCCAGTCCCAGGATAACCGCGTTGATGATAATCACGGCAATAATCAGCCGTTGAATTGTCCGACTTTCAATCCAGTAGTAAAGACGAATGCGCCAATCCATCAAATGCTTTGTCATCATTTATTCATCCTGCTACAGTCAGACATTGTGCCATCCAAATCAATTTATTGACGCTGGAACTTAAAACAGCAATCAGGGTAAAATTCAACAAAAATAACATTATCCCCCCCCAGCAGGAGATCATGAAGAAGACTCACTCAACTCCCCATTCTGTCAAGCCTCACGGCTGTCGGCGGCACCTGGAACAGATCTTCCAGGCAGCATTAAAACGAGTAGATCCTTATCAGGCCATCCACGACATGGTCCATCTGACCGGAAATATTCTCAACATCAGAACCGAAGCTCAGGCCATCGACGTCGATTTAGCCGATTATGACCGGTTGCTCGTGCTCGGCGCCGGAAAGGCCACAGCACCCATGGCACGGGCCTTCGAGGAGCTGCTCGGCGAGCGTATTGACGGCGGTCTCATCTGCGTTAAAGAAGGGCATCTCGAACCGTTGCAGCGAATTGAACTCATCGAAGCCGCCCACCCGGTTCCCGACCGGCGCGGACTGACTGCTGCGCGACAGGTTGCCGCGCTGGCTGCAGCTGCCAATGAAAACTGCCTGCTGATCAACTGTATTTCCGGTGGTGCCTCGGCATTACTTCCCTACCCCCTTGAGATGGCAGCCGCGTCCGGCACCGCCACAATAACACTGGAAGACAAACAGGTCATCACCAGCCTGCTCCTGGGTTGCGGAGCCGCTATCGAAGAAATCAACTGTATCCGCAAACATCTATCCGCCCTCAAAGGTGGTCGCTTTCTACGCCTGGCGGCTCCGGCCCGAAGTCTTAATTTCATTCTCTCCGATGTTGTCAGCGACGACATCGCCTGCATCGCCTCCGGCCTAACCAGTGCCGACCCTACCACCTTTGCTGAAGCCATCAGCATCATTGATCGTTATCAGCTCAGAACACAGACCCCGACCAATATCCTGAACCTGCTGGAACGCGGACAGGCCGGAACGATTGCCGAAACACCCAAAGCTGATGACGATTGCTTCAACTACGCCACCAATATCCTTATCGGCACCAATCGCCATGCCCTGCTGGCGGCTGAACAGGAGGCAGCTCAGCTCGGCTATCACACCCGCTCCGGAAGCGTCGCGATCACCGGCGAAGCCCGGAATGCGGCCCGTTATATAGCAACGATCGCCAGAGAGATTGCTGTCAGCGATATGTTTATGGAAAAACCGGCTTGCCTGCTGTTCGGCGGGGAAACGGTAGTCACTCTGCAAGGGAGCGGTAAAGGTGGACGCAATCAGGAGCTGGCCCTGGCATTTCTGCAGGAACTGGCATCCTGGGAAAACAGGGAGCAAGAAAAGATCTATCTGCTCTCGGCCGCAACCGACGGCAACGACGGGCCCACCAATGCCGCGGGGGCCTTCGCCGACAGGGACATCCTCTCACAGGCCATGACTGCCGGACTCAACCTGACCGCCTGTCTCGCCGACAATGACTCCTACCATTTTTTTGCAAAAACTGATGGCCTTTTTTTGACCGGTCCAACCAATACCAATGTCGGCGATCTGCAACTGGTTCTGATTCACTGACCCCGACGCGGCAGCAGAAAACGATAGTCGTCGGCACGTAAAATCACACCGTCCGCAGTAATTTCGGCAACCGTCAGGTTATCCCCTGCCGGCGAGCCCTTGCGGACCAGACGACCATTGATCTGAGCCAGACTGGCTGCAGGATCTGCCGGATTGTAAGCATGCAGGGCCATCTGTAACGTCGGCAACCGCCCCCGTACATTGGCAGGAAGCTCAGATATACTGTAGATACGATCCTCTGCTGCAGAAACTGCCGGGGTAGAGTTCTGAGGCGCTGCTGCAATATCAGGTTGCTCTTCAACAGGTTGCTCTTCAACAGGTTGCTCTCCAACAGGCTGTTCTTCAACAGGCTTAAGTAGTCGGTCTGGTTCTGATTGCCGCTGCGCAGCCGGCCGCACAACGTCCGACGACGGCGCAAGAGGAACCGCAACAGAGGGTTGCGTAGCTGTTGTGCGTTGCCGAGTCGCGGCAGCTGGCTGTTCCAATGTCGAGTCGTCTTGCCATGAGCGTTGCCAGAGAAGCACGCCCAACAGCAATATGGCACATAGAAGCAACACAACAACCAGCATAATCCAGTAGCGCGAAAAAGAGGTTTTGACGCCAACCGGCTCAAAAATGGCACGCGCTTCCCCTTCGTCACGCGCTCTGCGTTTGTGTTCAGATTTTTTCAGGGCATCAAGAATAAAGGACATCGTCACCCCCGCTCAGGGTCTCGACGGGCAGTTCAGTCCGTGGCTGTAACTGCTGCTCCGACCTCTCTGTTGGTCGTTGAATGGGGTATCGCTCCGGTGTTTCCTGTGGTGATGACGGAAGATACAGATAAACAGTCACCACAGCTACTATAACAATCAGGACAACCAGCAACCCTGAAAATATCCACTTTTCACGAGATCGGCGCTGCTGATCCTTACCGAATATTTCCGTGGCGGCGATCGCCAACAACCTTGGACTGACCTGATGATTCCCCCGGCCATAAGCTCCCAGAAGCGCCCGATCACAAATCAGATTGATCAACCGTGGGACCCCACCACTCAAGCAATAGAGTTTATTGACAGCGGCGCGCGAAAAAAGCGGCCGCTCAACCCCGGCGCAGGCCAACCGATGGTTCAGGTAGGCAGACAGATCACGGCGGGTAAGAGGATCGAGATGATAACGGGCGGTTACCCGCTGCGAAAGCTGGCGTAATTCCGGCTGCTCAAGCAATCGGTTCAGCTCCGGCTGTCCAAGCAGAATCACCTGCAGCAGTTTGCGTTTGTCGGTCTCCAGATTAGTCAGCAGGCGGATCTGTTCGAGAACCGCAACACTTAAATTCTGTGCCTCATCAATAATCAGAATCGTTCTTTTATCACGGCTGTGAGCATCGAGCAAAAACAGATTCAGGCGATCGACAAAAATCTTGATGCTGGTGTTTCCGGGAGGGTAATCAACGCCCAGTTCATCACAGATTGTTGCCAGCAATTCGATTACCGACAACTTGGGGTTGAGAATAAAGGCTACCTCGGAATGTTCCGGGATATGACCAAGAAGGCTGCGACAGACGGTGGTTTTGCCGGTTCCTACTTCGCCGGTCAAAAGCACGAAACCACTATCGGCCTTCAGGCCATACAACAGATGAGCGAGCGCTTCACGGTGTTTTTCACTCATGTACAGGAACTGTGGATCGGGAGCAATGGAAAACGGTTCTTCCTTCAGCCCAAAGTGTTCTTTGTACATAGACACCCTTCAGTCCGGTTTATTGCGAAGACATATCGTTGCAAAAGTCACGATATACCACAAACCCGGCATTCAGGTCAGCCGAAACTCAGAAAGTGCAAAAAAAAGGCCCCGTGATCAGGAGGGGACCACGGGGCGACACACTAAGGAGGTAACGAGAGAGTACTGTCAAACGCCCTTTGCCTGCCACAACAAAAAGCATTTGAGTTATTTATAACTATTCTGGTTATATTTGTCAACAGAAAAAGTTGATATTTTTTTCAAATTCATCCGGGACCCGAAATGGGGCTGGGGGCCTGCATTCACATCAAGGTAATACTTTTGTAAAACAGCAACCCAGAGCAACGATCCAGCTTTCCGTCAATGTTATACTTCCGGATATAATACTTCAGCGAAAAAACCTTGGCGTTGATTGTTCTTCCCGCGCCGCCGGCAATCCGGAACAGGTTCAAGCTCTGACAGCATGAAGCGCGGATAAAGACTCTCGGTTTTGACAGATGCTGTAATTCATTTGCAATTCGCAAACGTCATTATATCCATCTGGAAACTCCGGAGGGATACTAATTGACGGGTTCAATAACAGATACTTAGCTCAGGAAGATCCATGGATAAAGTATCCACCGACACAAAAAACTACAGCCGCGGTGAAGAGATTGCCAACAGCATCACCCATGGCATCGGTGCTCTTCTGGCTCCAGCCGGCCTGATTGTTCTGATCAGCGTTGCGGTCACCCATGGCAATGTCTGGCATATACGTCAGCAACAGCATCTTTGGTACGACGATGATCCTCCTGTACCTGGCATCGACCCTCTATCACAGTATTTCCCTGCCTCGGGCCAAAAGAGTCCTGCGCCTGCTCGATCATTCGGCAATTTATCTGCTGATCGCCGGCACCTATACCCCCTTCCTGCTGGTCAACTTGCATGGTCCCTGGGGTTGGTCCTTATTTGCCCTGGTCTGGAGTATTGCCCTGACAGGTATTGTCCTGACGATAACCCCATTGGGTAACAAAGAAGCCCTTTCTCTGACCCTCTACCTTTTTCTCGGCTGGATTATCCTGATAGCCATAAAACCGCTGATGACCTACCTTGATCCGGGCGGCATTCTCCTGCTGGTAGGGGGCGGACTGGCTTATACCGGTGGCGTATTTTTTTATGCCTGGACGCGCCTTCCCTACCACCATGCCATCTGGCACCTGTTTGTGCTTACCGGAAGTTGTCTTCATTTCTTTGCTGTTCTGTTCTATGTGATTCCGCGATCATAGCCGCTGACAAACTAGAGGTTACTGCTCATACTGCACAACGACCCGGTGCGGTTGCTGTTTTTACCGCCGCCGCGACAGACAGGCCGTTCCGGCCTTGCGCGTGAATAATCCAAAGATCGTGTTATACTGGGAGTAGGTAAGGCAGGACATCTTAACCAGTTGGTCTCCGGAGTTTCCGGACAGAAACGAACGAGAAAGGGGGCTGTATGCAGAAAGACGTCAACAAGTTTGGAATCAGCGATAAGCGCGGTCGAGTCAAGACAAGTAAAGATCCTTATATCCCTGACGAAGCACTCAAAGAACCTGCAATCTGTGAAAATTGCAACGCCTTGTACCGCAATCGCCGCTGGCAAATTGATATAGAGGAGTCGAAAGCACAGAGCAGCAATCCAGAAGTCTCTTACGTAATATGTCCGGCCTGCCAAAAAGTCGCCGAGCACTACGCCGAGGGCGTAATGACTTTGTGCGGCAACTATTTGTGGAACCACGAAGAAGAAATATATAATCTGCTGCGCAACGAAGAAAACCGCGCGATGGAGAAGAACCCGCTGCAGCGCATTATCCGTATGGAGCGTGAAGGCGATGCATTGATCATCGAAACCACTGAAGAAAAACTCGCGGAGCGTCTTGGGCGGGTTCTTCACAATGCGCATCAGGGCGAACTGGACGTTACCTGGAGCGATCAGCACAGTCTTTGTCGGGTTAATTGGGAACGTCACACGTAACCACATAGGGTACAACCTGTATTGCGATGCCAAAGTGGTCTTTAAGACTTTTATCTTCTGATAGAAAGTTTGGACACATGGGACACTACCAACTATTGGAACATACCGCCGACATGGGTCTGGAGGCTTGGGGTGAAAGCCGCGTAGAGCTCTTTATGCAAGCGGCACTGGCGTTGCGTGACGTTCTAGCTGGCAAAACCGTTCCAAAAAACGAAAAAACAGTGGATATCCAAGTGGACGGCGGGGATGACGCCGAGCGCCTGGTGAACTGGCTGGCGGAACTGGTTTTCCTGTTTGAATGCCGCCATTTTCTGCCGGCTGACTTCATGCTGACGTTCAGGGACAACCAGCTGTTTGCCCGGATTGCGGGGCAAACCTTCGACCCCGAACAGCTGCCGGTAGAACATCTGGTCAAGGCTGTGACCCATCATCAGGTTATCGCCGAAGAAACCCCGCAGGGGTGGTACGGACGCATCTATCTCGATCTTTAAGGCCCCATCAATGAGAAAAAACAGCAACACCCCTGATAAGCGACAACCACTGCCTGTCAATGTTATTCAGATCGATGACTACCGCTGGCGCATTCCCCGCCAGGGGGACATGCGCACTGAAGGCCTGGTGTTTGCGGACCACCAGATGATGGCAGCACTGCAGCAAGGGCAGGCCCTTGAACAGGTTCGCAATGTAGCGAGCTTGCCCGGCATCGTTGGTCGCTCCATCGCCATGCCCGACATTCACTGGGGCTACGGCTTTCCTATCGGCGGCGTGGCCGCCTTTGACCCCGAGGAGGGCGGGGTAGTGTCGCCGGGCGGTGTGGGTTACGACATCAACTGTGGTGTACGGTTGCTGCGCACCGAACTCGACGTGGCAGAAATACGGCCGCGTATCAAGGATGTAGCTGATGCTTTATTTCGCAACATCCCCTCGGGGGTTGGTTCACATCGGAGCGATCTCAAACTCACGCCAAGAGAAACCGCCAACGTCCTGAAAAACGGGGCTGGTTGGGCAGTAGACAATGGCTACGGGCGGGCCGAGGATCTTGAGCACATCGAAGACGGTGGCTGCCTGCCTGGTGCCGATCCGGAACTGGTCTCTGCCCGGGCCCAAGAGCGCGGGCGCGATCAGCTTGGCACCCTCGGCAGTGGCAACCATTTTCTTGAAGTTCAACTTGTTGAAGAAATTCATGATGATCAGGCCGCCGCAGCCCTTGGTCTGTTTGCCGGTCAGATTACCGTATCAATTCATACCGGCAGCCGTGGCCTGGGCTACCAGGTCTGCGATGATTCCATCCGTACCATGCTACGTGCTGCGGCCAGGTACGGCATCAACTTACCCGATCGCCAACTGTGCTGCGCTCCCCTGACCAGCCCGGAAGGCAAACAGTACCTCGCCGCTATGGCCGGTGCCGCCAATTTTGCCTTTGCCAACCGCCAGCTCATCAGTCACTGGGTCCGCGAAACCTTCGAGAAGGTTCTGGGCAAAGGATCAGCGCAATTGCGCATGGAACTGATTTATGACGTCTGCCATAACATCGCTAAATGGGAAGAGCACGAAATACAAGGCCAAAAACGGCGCCTGTGCGTGCACCGCAAGGGAGCAACCCGCGCCTTTCCGCCCCACCATCCCGACACGCCACCACTCTACTTGAACATCGGCCAACCGATACTGATTCCCGGCGACATGGGACGCTACTCTTATGTCATGACAGGTACAGCCGGAGCCTTCCAGGAAACCTTCGGCTCCACCTGCCACGGCGCCGGCCGCGTACTTTCCCGGCATGCGGCAAAAAAACGGGCGTGTGGCCACGACATCGAGGCTGAACTGGCCGAACAGGGCATTCTGCTGCGCGCTGCCAGTCGCGCCACCGTTGCCGAAGAAATTTCGGCCGCCTACAAGGATGTCAAAGACGTGGTGAATATCGTCGCCCAGGCCGGCATCGGCCGCATTGTTGCCCGGTTGCAGCCGCTGGCGGTGATCAAGGGGTGAGACAGATAGCAAATCAGAAACAGTTTTTTCTTCTTTCCTGGCAAGCAGCAAACACATAAGGCATCGTTATGGAGAAACAGCGCAAACTGATCAAGCACATGCTCAAACCATCCTTCTTCGGGCCCTCGGAACCGGAGGCCGAACTGATTGAAACACATATCTCGTGGATTTTTTTGAGTGGCGGTTATGCCTACAAGATGAAGAAACCGGTCAACTTCGGTTTTCTCGATTTTTCCAGCCTTGCCAAACGGCAGTTTTTCTGTACAGAAGAACTGCGCCTCAATCGCCGCTTCGCCCCGGACCTCTACCTTGCCGTGACCCCCGTTGGCGGAACCAGCGACGAACCACTCCTGGGCGAGGAACCGGCGCTGGACTACCTGGTAAAAATGCGGCGATTCCCTCAAGAAAGTCAACTCGACCGGATGCTGGCTGCAAACAAGTTGCAACCAGATATACTGATGGCTTTTGCTGAAAAAATTGCCTCTGTCCATCGACAGGCGGATAAAGCCGACCATCGCAGTTCCTTCGGCACGCCGGAGAGCATTATCAAGCCGGTACGACAGAATTTTGAGCAGATCAGATCCGCGCTCCCCGACAGCACATCGATTCAGTCAATCAACACTATTGACGACTGGAGTGAAACAACCTTCTCCGCCCTGCAACCGGTCCTGCTTGCGCGCCGCGAGGAAGGCTTTATTCGTGAGGGCCACGGCGATATGCATCTGGCCAATATGGCCTGGTTTACTGACAAGCCACTCCTGTTCGATTGTATCGAATTCAATGAGAATCTGCGCTGGATCGATACCATCAACGACATCGCGTTTCTGGTCATGGACCTTGATGATCGTGACCGGAATCAATTCGCCTGGGTCTTTCTCAATGCCTACCTGCGTCACACTGGCGACTATGTCGGGCTCAGGCTCTTGCGCTTTTATCAGGTCTACCGAGCCATGGTCAGAGCCAAGGTACTCTGTCTGCGTTTGCGCCAACCAGGATTATCAACAGAGGAACGGCAAGCTGACCTTGAGAGTCTTGAAAGCTATCTGACCCTCGCTGAGGGGTACACCCAGGGGCAACCGCCGCAACTGGTCATTACCCATGGGTTATCAGGATCAGGAAAAACGACCTTCATCAATGAACTGGCGCCCCACATCGATGCCATCTGTATCCACTCCGACCGGGAGCGCAAGCGCCTTCATCAGCCGGAAAACAGCCAATTCGACAGTACGGCCGTCCACCAGGGGATCTACAGCGACACGGCAAGCGCAAAAACCTACCACCGGCTCACTCACTTGGCCGGTCTTATTCTGGACGCCGGTTTTAATGTCATTGTCGATGCCACTTTCATCACAAAGGTCTACCGGCAGCAGCTGCAACAGCTGGCGACAGACCGGCAATGTGCTCTGACAATTCTTGATTTTCATTTAAAAGAAGAGCTGCTTCGACAGCGGATTAAACAGCGTGCCCAGCAGGCAGACAGCATGTCTGACGCAGATGAAAAGGTGCTGGATTTTCAAATTGCCAATGCCGACCCATTGACAGAACAGGAAAGGAACATCAGTATTCTTGTTGATGAACAAACAACCGCAAAAACCGTTGGCCAAACACTGCGGCAGAACTCAAACAATTAATTCGGTATGACCTGTATGCGAGCCATGCATCAGTTGATGCTGCCCCATACTGCTGAACCGAGCGCGTTTATCCAGGCGGTGGCCGATGAACCTTAATCTGCACCAGCAAGAAACCACCTCCCAAGTCTGCCCCCTGTGCCGCTGTGGCAGCAGCAAGATATTGACCTTTGTGACCCGCAAAAAACGTCGCTACTGGCACTGCCGTTGCTGTGACCTGGTTTTCCTTGATACGCACGCATTGCCCACACCGGAGCAAGAGAAAGAAATCTACAGATTTCATCAGAACAGCCCTGCGCATTCAGGCTACGTGGATTTTTTACAGCGAATCATTCAACCGGCGCTGCCCTACCTTAGCCCTACCATGTGCGGGGTTGACTACGGCTGTGGGCCCGGCCCTACCCTGAGCGTTCTACTGGAAAGGGAAGGAATTGGTTGTCATAACTACGATCCGTTTTTTTTCCCGGAGCACCCACAAGGCCCGTTTGATTTCATCTTCGCCACCGAATGTTTCGAGCATTTTCATTCCCCGGCTACCGAACTGTCACGCCTGAGTTCGCTGTTGCAGCCGCAGGGATTCCTGTTTGTCATGACCGAATTGTGGCACGAGCAGATCGATTTTCGCACCTGGTATTATAAATCCGACCCCACCCACGTCAGCTTCTACCACCTGAACTCTTTTAACTATATCTGTCGTCAATATGACTTCAAGGTCCTCGCCACCTACGACACACGCGTTGTGTTGTTGCAAAAAAATTAATCTGTCTGTTTCTACCCCGTCACCTTGCGCAAGCTATAACCGGAATAGATGGCTCCGAGAGGGTTATGGGCGAGGACACGGTCTTTTACTGCAAACGTGGTAACCGGTGCGTGGGAGTATTTGTTGAACAGCATATCGTGACCGACACACAGGCCGACGATGATGTTCACATCGGTGCGGTTGTCTTTTAAAACAAATGCCTGCCCCGCCGGATTGCAGCTGGCCTCATAACGACCAGGCTTGATATGGGGCATGCTGTAATCATCTTTATTAATGCCGCTGTTTTTACAGCAGACGGTGAACACCTCAAAGTGGCGTGAGAGAATCCGTGCCAGCTGGTCGGTCTCCTTCACCAGGCCGATACAATTGGCAATGCCGACCCGGCGCCAACCCATCTTCTGAAAAAAACCGATCAATTCTTCCAGACGATTCCACTCCATGTAGTGCTCTGCTTCAACCTCAGCGGCAACTTGAAATATGTTTGCAGATTCTGAATCCAGATAGGCTTTTTTGCTCTGCTCACAGGTCACGCTGAAGTCGTTGCCCTTGCCGCATTCCCCGCCCTGATAGACTGTACAGGTCAGACAACCATTGCAATCAATCAATTGATTTCCTCCTGGTGATCTATTCCCAACTGACTCAAGGTCCGTTCCAGATCACCGATTCCGCAAGAGTCAGAAAAACAGCCACTCCCGGCATAAGGATCATAGTCACGGATCTGTGCTGTCAGGGTCCTGACCAGAAATTCTTTGCCCGCATAGTTTTCGGGCTGACGGAGAATAGCCTGAATATCTGTCGCCAGCCAGTCAGGGAATTCCCCTTCCCGCTGCGCAGTGGCAAGTGCCCGTTGTAACAGTTGAAAAGCTTCAGACTTCGCTTCCATAACAAATCACTCCTGATCTGTCTCTACGGCGTTGCAGTACTTCCGGTTAATGTTTCCACAATCAGGGCCTGCCCGGCAATAATGGCATTGATCAGCTTCTTACGGCCGTTACTGACCAATCTCTGGACAGTACCGCGGGAAACACCCATTTTTTGACCGGCTTCTTCCTGGGTCAACCCCAGACCATCGCACAGCCACAAGGCTTCAAGCTCATCAGCGGGCAGGCAGACCTGCGCCAAATCGGTCATCGGAGCCCCGGCGGGCTTATAGACCGAGGCAAAAGCCGGACGGTGGGGGCAAGCGCAGTGTCGATTTTTTTTCGGCCGCGGCGACATGCAACTCCTTACAGCTGACGGCTATCCAACAAAACGGATAGCCGTCAGCGATGACAAAAGAGTGAGAAATCAGTGACAACAGCTGTTGGTATGACTGTGGCTGTGGCTGTGTCCGTGTCCGTGTCCGTGTCCGTGTCCGTGTCCGTGGCCGTGGCCGTGAGCACCACACACCATGTCGTCACCAATTTCCGTCAGCTGATTATTCGCCAGCAGGTCCAGGTTATCGGCAACCCGGGCAGCAGATGCCTGATAAACGGTCAGGCCGGCACGACGCAACC
>JAWLDI010000047.1:0-16860 GCA_041686715.1 Pelovirga sp. | reverse complement strand
CACTGCGGGTCAGCGGTGACTGGTTCAGGAGTTGAGCTGACAGGCTGCCGACCGGCAGTTTTTCCTGATCGAGAGACATCAGTGAGCCGTAACAGCTGGTGGGCTGAGGTAGAGAGTCGAGTTCGCGTAGCAGGGTGGTACAGGCCAGCAGCAGGGGAGAATCGGACAACAGCATCCGTAGATTCTGGCCAACGGGGGGAGCTTGCGGGTAGAGAATAATGTCAGCAGCTGTCTCCGGCTCGGGCTGGTAGTCAGGAAACCACTGGGTCATCAGGTTGGACAGACTCTGCTTCATCCGTTCTTCCAGGGATGTCCAGCGTAATTGCTGCAGGCGCAGCAGCAGGTGATGATAGCAGACTGCCGTTTCTGCCGGCAGTAGTGATGGCGCCCCTTCCCAGTTGTGATTCAGGTGGGTACGGATTGGTTCAGGGGCCTGATTGAGAGCTTCAGTGACAATAGTTCCAAGCTCTTCCGGGAGCAATGTGTCAGGTAGCAGGTGGCCGCGCAGTGCCGTCAGGATTTGTAACAGCAGTAAGCGATTGGCCTCAATGGCACGCTGATCGATATCAATAAAAGTTCTCTGTATTTCTTCGGCACGTTGACTGCGAAAGGCTTCGGTCAGGGCTGGTTGCGCCAGTGTCTCGGCGGTATTAAAAAGGTTATGGAAATAACTGGCGGACAGTTTGTCGTGGGGCAGGGCACCGGTGACCGCCGGAATTTTCAGCGCTTCGATGATTTCCTTGAGCAGCTGCCGAAAAAAATCCGGGTGATCGGCGCCAGGCAGGGGAAAACGTTGCTGTTCACAGATCTGCTCATCGATAACCGCCCACAGCCGTACCTGCTCTGTTTCCCAGGTGACAAAATGACTCAGACCCAGGGCGGCGGCACAGCTTCTTCCTCGTTCCAGTTCTTTGGTCAAATCTTTTTCAGGCAGAAGGATTACCCCCCCCGCCATCATACTCTGGCGGTTGATCCAGAATATCAGTGGTGGGGTGAGAATACCGATTTCAGTGACAATATCAATGAAGCAGTCAACCCGGCGAAACGGGGTGCGCCCGTGGTCAATCAGCTCCTGCGTCCAACTTTGCAGTTGCCGGGCAAATTGTTCAAGGTGAGGTGTCATGGTTCTGCTGTCAGTTGCTGAACAGTGACTCAGGGGTGGAGCGCGGGCTGTTGCGGTGAAAATGCTGAAAACAGCTCTCTGTTGCCATGCGTCCACGTGGCGTCCGGTTCAGGAACCCCTGTTGTATCAGATAGGGTTCGATCACATCTTCAATGGTGTCCCGTTCTTCACTGATGGCCGCTGCCAGAGTATCAAGACCAACGGGGCCACCGCCGAACTTGTCGATGATCGACAGCAGCAGTCGTCGGTCCATGTGATCAAGCCCCTGCTGATCAACTTCAAGTCGTTCGAGGGAGCGGTCTGCGAGCTGCTGATTGATTGTTCCGTTCCCTTCAATTTGAGCAAAGTCCCGAACCCGTCGCAGCAGACGGTTCACGATTCGTGGGGTCCCGCGACTGCGCCGGGCGATTTCTTGTGCTCCTTCGTCATCAATGGGAATGTTGAGGATTCCGGCGCTGCGTTTAACGATGGTGGCCAATTCCCCGGTTGAGTAAAATTCCAGTCGACATATGACCCCGAAGCGGTCACGCAGGGGGGAGGACAACAGGCCGGCACGGGTGGTGGCTCCAACCAGGGTGAAGCGGGGAATATCGAGTTTGATGGTCCGCGCAGAAGGCCCCTGGCCGATGAGAATGTCGAGCTGATAATCTTCCATCGCCGGATAGAGGATCTCTTCGACAACCGGGGAGAGGCGATGAATTTCGTCGATGAACAGCACGTCCCCCTCATCCAGATTAGTAAGCACTGCTGCCAGGTCACCGGTTTTTTCGATGACCGGCCCGGAAGTGCTCTTGATGTTGACTCCCATCTCATGGGCAATAATATTGGCCAGTGTGGTTTTGCCGAGACCCGGGGGACCATAGAACAATACATGATCAAGAGCCTCCCGGCGGTTACGTGCGGCTTCAATAAAGACCTGGAGGTTTGCCCGCGCCTTAGCCTGACCGACATAATCTTCTAAAGAGCGTGGTCGCAGCGACATCTCGACCTGGTCATCCTCGGGTTGGCTGGCAGGGGTAATCAGGCGATCATCCATCAATCTCTCCTTTACCGGGTACTTTATTTCAACAGAATCTGAAGGGCTGCTTTCAGAATCTGTTCCAACGGTGTTTCCGGGTCAAGTTGCAGTTTTTTCAATGTCTGTCTGGCCAGCGATTCCTTGTAACCCAGATTGACCAGCGCTGATACAGCATCCTGGTGGTGGCCTTCACTTGTGCCGGTGGTCAGGGTCGGGGAGACAATAGCAGCGGATATGGCATAGGACCCGGCTTTTTCCTGTAATTCAAGGACCAGGCGCTCTGCGCTTTTTTTGCCGATTCCCGGAATGGCTGTCAAGCGGGTAATATCTCCCTGGCTCAGGGCCAGGGTCAGTTCCTCCGGAGCAATATGGGAAAGAATAGTAATGCCCAGCCTGGGACCAACACCGGAGACGGAGATCAGCAGGCTGAACAGATCTTTTTCTGCAGAGGTAAAAAAACCAAACAGGGTAATGGCATCTTCTTTGACATTGGTGAACACCTGCAGGCAAACCCGCCCGGTTTCAGGCAGGCGATAAAAAGTGGATAACGGGATATACAGCTGGTAGCCGACACCACCAACATCTACAATAATCTGATCGGGAGCGCGTTGCATCAGTTGACCGGTGAGCAGGGCAATCATGGCTGGTGTCTCCCTGTGACTGCTGAACGAGCAGTGAGCATTTTGTCGCTATGGTGATGGCTGTGAGCATGGCAGATCGCAACAGCCAGCGCATCAGCGGCATCTTCCTGGGCAATTTCCGGAAGATTAAGCAGTACCCTGGTCATTTGCTGCACCTGATTTTTCCCGGCGCGGCCATAGCCGACGACTGCTGATTTAACCTGCAGGGCAGAATACTCGAACACCGGCAGCCCGGCATTAACACCTGCCAGCAGCGCCACGCCACGGGCATGACCCAGTTTTAACGCGGAGGCCGGGTTGCGGGCCATGAAGACCTGTTCTACAGCAACCGCATCGGGCCGATAGTTGTCGATCAGGCGGCAGATTTCGTTATGGATGTGCTGCAGCCGCAACGCCAGTTCTGATCTGCTGTTGGTGTGGATGGCACCATTGTCGACATGGCGCAGGTGATTGCCGCGTTGTTCGATAAAACCGTACCCGGTAGCTTTGCTGCCCGGATCTATTCCCAATATACGCATATTACCTCAACAGCGACCGGCCTGATCAGCCCATCAGGCGCTCCATCTCGTCATCATCGATATCAAAATTGGCGTGGATATTCTGTACATCATCGTTGTCTTCGAGTACATCGATCATCTTCATCAGTGACTCAGCCTGGTTGCCGGATACCGCCGTCATGGTTTGTGGAATCAGGGTCACTTCAGCAGATTCATAGTTTAAACCCTGCTCGGTAAGATGGTTGCGAACCTCTTCATAATCTGCCGGTTCAACAATCACCTCGATGCTGTTGCCGTCTTCTTTGACATCCTCGGCTCCTGCTTCAAGAGCGGCTTCAAAAATGGTGTCGAAGTCGTAGCTTTTGTCGAAAATAATCTGTCCCTTGCGGTCGAACATAAAAGCTACCGAACCGCTGACGCCGAGACTGCCGCCATATTTATTAAAAGCATGGCGCACTTCTGCTACCGTACGTGTCCGGTTGTCGGTCATGAACTCGACAATAACGGCAACCCCGCCAGGGCCGTAACCCTCAAATGTGCCTTCTTCGTAGGTGATTCCATCAAGGTCGCCGGTGCCTTTTTTTATTGCTCGTTCGATATTGTCCTTGGGCATGTTGGACTGCTTGGCCTTATCAACTGCCAGTCGCAGGCGGGCGTTTGATTCCAGGTCGCCGCCGCCAAGGCGGGCGGCAATGGTGATTTCCTTGATCAGTTTGGTGAAAATTTTCCCCCGTTTGGCATCCTGAGCGCCTTTGCGGTGTTTAATGTTCGCCCATTTACTGTGTCCGGCCATCTGTTTACACTCCCTGTACGGTTACTGTATGGAAACAAAACGCCGGCAGCGCCGGCGTTTTGTACTGACATATTTTGACGTTATCCAACCCATGGTGCAAAGAGTCAATAATGAATAACTTTGAGTTTATCGACAACGCTTTTGACCCCTTCGACCTGTTTGGCATCCTCAATCGCAGCGCGGCGTTCGGCATCACTGTGGATGTGCCCTGAGAGAACAACCTTGCCGCCATTGACATCGATATTAAACCAGATGTCATCAATGCGTTCATCATCCAGGCGGGCAATCTGAATCTTTTTCTGAATAATCCGGTCTTCTATCTTTTTCTTGCACAAAGACTGTTTTTCCATGAGGTAGGGGTCATTGATAGCTGTTTTGATCAGGTTGACCGCGCAGTCATTCGTCAGGCGCACGGTGTTGATCACCAGATCGTAATCAAGGGGGTTTTCCCAGTCACGATCAAAATAGTACTTGATAAAGCCGGCCCGTTGCTGGTCACTTCTGCGCACCAGGAAACGGGCAAGATCAGGGTCTATCCATTCGCGCTCGGCCCACCGTTCTACCCGCTCTTCGAAGGGGGCAACGACACGTACCCGCAAGACACTTTGAATGCCATGAAGCAGATCCTGGCCACCGCGGCCATAGATAATGACATTGCCCATGCGAGCGCGTTCAAGAACGAACAACTGAATACGGTGGACACTCAGATCAATCTGACGGTCGAGGGTATCGACAAATGCAGGAGGTTTTTCATCGGCCTGCTGCAGGGCCGCTTCAGTCAGATCGTAGGCAGCTGCAGCTTCTTTAAGGGCGTCTCCGTTCACCAGGTCGTAGCCGGTTTCTTCGGCGAGCTGTTGCGCGATGGGAATTCCGCCACTGCCCATTTCTCTGGAAAAAGTAATAATTGCCATCTGTTGAGCCTCTCCATCATCATGTTACACGTTGTTGCCGGAATGCAGATCATCCCGGAGCAGCTTCGGCGACCAATATTCGCATGATTTTACTGATAATTCAATAGCTGTGATTGACCGCTGAGATTGCTTCTGGTGCAGATTTAACCCTGTGTTCGGTTGCTGAAAAAAGACGTGACGATAATTGTCAGATGATAGTAACAACAAGTATCAAGATTAAGGGTTGTAATTGCTGCCACGTGATGGAATAATTTGCGCTTTTCTGGCAGTATGTCGCCCTCAAAAAAGCGTCGACGTTACCAGGAAAAACTTTGCCATTGTTGGCCTGATCGAGCAAGGAAGCATTTTTATGGTGGCAGAAACCGTTGTGGAAAAACCGGACTTTGTCCACTGGTTGCGGCAGCAGATCGACGCAGAACAGGGGATTACCTTTGCGCGTTTTATGGAACAGGCACTGTACCATCCTGACTACGGTTACTATACTTCCGCGCGCACCCGTATCGGTAAACAGGGCGATTTTTTCACCTCGTCAAGTGTGCATTCCTGTTTCGGGCGTTTGATTGCGCGCCAGCTGGAGCAGATGTGGCAACTGCTCGGCGGGAAAGATTTTGTTGTTGCTGAACAGGGTGCCGGCGAAGGGCACCTGGCTCTTGATATCCTGGATGCCTGCAGGGAGGAGTTCCCTGCCTTTTATGCCCGGTTGCGTTATCGGATTGTTGAAGTCAGTGAGGATGCCCGCCAGCGTCAGGAACAGGCCCTGCGCCGACACCTTGATGCCGGTCGGCTCGACTGGTGCCGGTTGGGTGACCTGGAGGGAATGCGCGGCTGTCTGCTGAGCAACGAATTGCTGGATGCTTTTCCTGTTCATCTGGTTCAGACCGTTGCCGGCACATTGCGTGAAGTCTATGTGGTCAACCAGGAAGAAGGCTTCGGCGAGCAACTACGTGCGCCATCAACGTCGCAGCTGGTGGAATATTTTGAGCAGATCGGAATCGCCCCAGCAGAGGGAAACCGTTGCGAGGTCAATCTGGCGGCACGCGACTGGATGGCGCAGGTGGCCGATCTTCTTGATGAAGGTTTTGTCCTGACGATCGATTACGGTTATCCTGCCAGGGATCTTTACGCTCCTGAACGGCACGCCGGAACCCTGCTTTGTTACCACAAGCATCAGACCAACGAGGATCCCTATGGGCACATCGGCTGTCAGGATATCACTGCCCATGTCGACTTTACGACCCTGCAGGATGTCGGTTTGCAACACGGCCTCGAACCCCTTTATTTTGGCCATCAGTATCAGTTTCTCATGGGGCTGGGTTTTCTGGAGTTGCTGATGCAGATGCAGAGCCTTGAAACCGATCCGACACAAGCGCAGGCGCTGCGGATGAGTATGAAGCGGCTTATTCTTCCGGAGGCGGGAATGGGAGAACGTTTCAAGGTGTTGATTCAGGGCAAAGGCGTCGGTCAGCCGCAGCTTTTGTGCGCCCGGCGGATAGCGGATATCCGGCTGCCGCCATCAGGATTGTCGTGACCCTTGCGCTTGCGAATTGAACGCGCCTATAATGGGCTATACTATAAACCTACGGAGGATATAAGCAGATGAAGCAACGTGTACAAGAGGTGTTGGATATGATCCGTCCCGCTCTTCAGGCGGACGGCGGAGATGTTGAACTGGTTGATGTCTCAGACGAGGGTGTTGTCAGTGTCAAATTGACAGGTGCCTGCGGCTCCTGCCCCATGTCGACCATGACCCTGAAAATGGGGATTGAAAAAAACCTGATGGAGCAGATTCCGGAAGTTAAAGAGGTTGTCCAGGTTCGTTAAGTGAGTCGGGCAGCATCCTCATAACAACAAAAGGCCTGTGCGTCGCGCATGGGCCTTTTGTCGTTAACACTCGAACTCTCTAACGGTAAATCTCCCGCAGCATGCTGGATAGACGTAACAGCAATCCCTGATGGGTTGTCAGGGCGGCATGAGGGCACAGTTCCTGGCAGCAGAAACAGCGGATGCACAGATCGTAATTGATGTTAAGGCGGTTTTTCTCGATCGCCATGGCCTGGGGCGGGCAATGCTTAACGCAGGCATGGCAACGAACGCAGCGTTCATGATCAACCTGTGGGTGTGCGGTCAGCAGATGTTTAAGTCGTCGACCCAGATAGCCGTGAAGACCGAAGTTGACATCGGTCGTTTTTGCCGGCCGAAAATGATCGATCTGCAGGTTTGCCAGGGGGGTGCCGACGATCTCGATTTCATTCAGTTTTGCCAGCGCCCGCCCGGTGGCCAGCGCCTGCTGCTGGGTAAAGACCTGTTCGGGCTGCATTTTTACCAGTGCTGTCGCAACGGTATCAACGGCCTGAGCTGAAGTGCCGGCAAGCAGGGTGCCAATTTTTACCGGATCACCACTGCCCGGGCCTTCCCCTTCCATGCCGACCACGGCGTCAACGATGTTCAAAGTGGGTGCCAGGGTTTGGCATATCTCCAACAGCATTTGGGCAAAGAGATTTTTGTCGGCTCCAGCCTGCAGATGCATGCCCGGCTTGCGCATGCCGATGATGGCGCCAAACATATTCTTTACAGCGCAGGTCAGCCCCATCATCTGGTGCGTTTTCAGTTTGGGCAGGTTGATGATTACCTCCGCGTCGAGGATGTCTTGCGCAATCTCAATCTGGTGGAGGGTTGTGCCACCGGGGTGGACGCTGACCGAGTCGGCAAAAGGTGCAAAGCGCGCTCCGGTTTCTTCAATGACTCCAAGAATTCCGGTTTTGCGGGCAACGGACAAGGGGCTGCCGATGCCCGGAGAGTCTCCTACCGAAATGATGCCGCCGGCAGCCATTGACAGCTTGATGACGGCGCGAACAATCTGTGGGTGAGTGGTTACCGCCCGTTCAGGTTCCTTGCCTGCCAGCATGTTGGGTTTGATCAGAACTTTCTGGCCCGGCTTGACAAAAGCCTCGATACCCCCCAGGGGGGCCAGCAGTGTCCGGACAGCTGCTTCACTTTCGGCGGAGTCATAATTGTCAAGGGCGGTCAGGCTGACCCGGTGGGGTGGCGGGATGATTATATTCAACGCTTTTAACCCGGCTGCGTGGCGATTGCTGCCGGATCATGAATACCAGGGTTGATATTCATGCCGTCAGATTCCCTTTGAGGGCGGCGACAGTAGCATCAACGGCGGCGGCCCGGTAGATCAGCGATGTGTGTCCCATGTTGTCAAGTTGAACCTGGCTTCCCCAGTCAAGTTGCGCAGAGCTATTGGGAAGAACCATATTATCTTTAAAGGTATAAATGTTACTCACCTGAACCTGTGTCGGGGGCGGTTCGCTGTTGAGGCGGGTGAGGAAGTCGGAACCCGGAATCAGCAATTTGCCCAGGGGCATGAACGAAAAGGGGGTCAGCTTGGAACCGTGATGCGGGGTACCAAGAAAAATCAGACGTTCAACCTTGTCCTGTCCGCCCCGTCGTTGAACATAGTTACGGGCGATTATTCCCCCCATGGAGTGGCCGATCAGGTGAACCTTGTTAACCCCGAGGCGATGGCGCAACTCGTCAATTTTTTTTGCCAGCAGTTCGCTCAGCACCTCCTCGTTGTGGAAGGCCGAGAGGTTGATGGTGACAATATTCTCAAAGCCATGGCGCTTCAGGCGTGACTTGAACCAGAACCAGCAGGCGCGGTTGACAAACAGGCCATGGAGCAGCAGGATTGGTGTCACACCTCGTTTGAGGTTCTGTCTCTTGGGGGTATAAAGACCAAGGGGAACAGATAAAATCGTGATAAAGTTGAAAAAGGCCTCCGGCAGCAGCAGGCGTGGGAGCTTGCTCAGGTTTTCACGGCTGAAACGTTTCTTTATCAGTTCAGGGTGACTGTTGGCGTATTCATACCAGAGAATGCTGAAGCTCAACAGGATAACAAGAAGGTCGAAAATCAGCAGCGCCAGCAGTAAAAAGACAATCAAATAGAGCAGAATCATAGCGACTACCTTGTTGTTGCGAGATATTGCAAAGCGCAGGCTCTGTCGCGCAGGCACCTTTTGCACTGCAGCAGGCCGTTCGAAGTATGCCATGCTCTCATGTCGTCGTCAATCAGCAGCCATCGCCGACAGGATGCGCCAATGAAAGAGTATCTGAACCTTTTCCGCCGGCATCTGGAGGTTGAACGCAACCTTTCACCTCACACGGTGAGTGCCTATATGCGTGATCTCATCCAGTTTGAAGAGTTTGTTGCACAGCAGCTGGGTGGCCCTGTCGACGCCGACTGCCTCGGGCGTGTCGATGCTCTGTTGCTGCGCCATTATCTGGCTAAGCTGCAGAAACACTGCCAACGTTCCAGTGTAGTGCGCAAACTTTCATCGTTAAAAACCTTTTATCGCTATCTGGAACGTCAGGGGGTTCTTGGCTCCTCTGCTGTCACCTCCGTGGCGGCACCGCGACGGCAGCACTATCTGCCCAGGGTCCTCAGTGCCGAACAGACCGGCGCTTTGCTTGATAATCGTGTCGACGCCTATCCTCAGTTGATCCGGGATCTGGCGATTTGTGAACTGCTCTATTCCTGCGGTCTGCGGGTCAGTGAGCTGACCGGTCTTGATGTAGATTCAATCGACCTGCCACAGCGCCAGGCGCGGGTGCTGGGCAAGGGCGGTAAAGAACGATTGCTGCCCATCGGCCGTGCTGCCTGTCAGGCGCTGGAGCTCTATCTGCAGCAGCGTCCTGTGGCTGAAGAGCGGGGGTTGTTTCTTAATCATCGCGGTGGTCGGCTCACGCCACGCAGTATCCAGCGCCTGCTCAAGCGCCGCTTGCTGCAGCTCAATCTGCCGACTGATGTCACCCCCCATGCCCTGCGCCATTCTTTTGCCACCCATTTGCTCGATGCCGGTGCTGATTTGCGGGTGATTCAGGAATTGCTGGGGCATGCCTCGCTATCGACAACTCAGCGCTATACCAGTGTCAGCTTTGCCCACCTGACCAGTGTCTACGATCAGGCCCATCCGCGCAGCCGAAAAAAATAACCAATTTTGTAACCTTTGTTCTTGACTCACAGGGAATGATCATTAGAATATCGTCCAGGAACAATGTTACGTTAAGCTTCATCAATAAAAATAAGGAGTTTTGTCAATGAGTGTGCTGGTAGGAAAGAAGGCCCCGGAAATAAACGCCCCTGCCGTAATGGCCGACGGTTCCATCAATGAGTCATTTTCGCTGGCGGATTATCAGGGAAAGTATATCGTTCTGTTTTTCTATCCACTTGATTTCACTTTTGTCTGCCCGACGGAACTGATTGCCTTCAGCCACCGAATTGAGGAATTTGAAAGCCGCGATGTCCAGGTTCTCGGCTGTTCCATTGATTCGCATTTTACCCATCTGGCCTGGCGTAATACACCGGTAGAAAATGGTGGCATCGGTGCGGTCAGATATCCATTGATAGCAGATATCAAACATCAGATCTGTCGTGACTACGATGTCGAACTGGATCCTGCCGGCGTTGCCCTGCGCGGTTCATTTTTGATTGACCGTGAGGGAACGGTCCGCCACCAGGTGGTGAATGACCTTCCTCTGGGACGCAATATCGATGAAATGCTACGCATGATTGATGCGTTGCAGTTCCATGAGCAGCATGGCGAAGTCTGCCCTGCCGGGTGGAATAAGGGTGATCAGGGGATGGTGGCCGATAGTAGCGGTGTGGCATCTTATCTGGCGGAACAGGCATCAAAATTGTAGGGCACAAACCCACTGTTGTAGCAATCTCATTATGTTCAATAAAAAAAGGTGGCTCCGGCCGCCTTTTTTTATTGATTGTTAAGCTATAATAAGGTTTAATTTGCGGTATTATTAATATCCACAAAAAATCGACAGGAGGCTGGTCTGTTTTTTTTAAAGGGGCGACGTCAACAAGGGGGCGCAGCGGCCGGGGTCTGCCTTGAGCCGGACGCTATTTCTGTTGCCGGTGTCACCCGGAGTTCTGATGCTCGACCGCAACTGACTTTTGCCGGGCGGGCACCCCTCGCCGATGGTCAGTCCTGTCAACCCCATCTTGAGGATCTGTTACGGCAGGGCAGGTTGCATGGCAGGCAGGGGCATCTGGTATTGCCCCTCAACAGCTATCAGACCATTCAGCTGGATTTATCTGACGTGCCTCTCGAAGAAGCGCGTCAGGCTGCTCGCTGGCAAATCGGTGAACGTATCGATTATCCACCTGAGCAGGCTGTCATTGACCTCTATCAGATTGCTCCTTTCGGTGGTGAACGGCGCCCACAGAGCTACGCCGTTGCGGCTCATCAGCGTCCTTTGCGGCCCCAGGTGGAGGCCTGCGCTGCTGCCGGGGCAACTGTCGCCAGTATTGATATCCCTGAATTTGCCCTGCGTAATATCTGCGAGCTTTATGTCGATGATCTTCGTGGTGTTGCATTGCTGCTGCTGCTCGACCAATCCGGGCTGCTTGTTGTTGTGCGCGACGGAACGCTTTTTCTGAGTCGTCAGCTCCCGATGGGCATGGACAGTCTGCTTGCTTACCGTCCGGATGATCCAGCCATGACCGAACTGTTCGATACTATTGTACTGGACATCCAGCGTTCTTTTGATTTTTGTGAGAGTAATTTCCAGTTGCCGCTGGTGTCACGACTTCTGGTTGCCCAGACCCGTCAGGAAATACCTGCCCTGGTAAGTCATCTCGATGATTATCTGGCGACCGGTGTCGAACCGTTACAGTTGGATGCGGTGATGGATCTGGTGCCTGAAATGGAACAATTGTCCCTCAACCAGCAGCTTCTGTCGATCGGAGGCGCCTTGCGCCGAGGTGAAAGCTGATGCGTCAGCAGATTAATCTGTATCGTGATGAATTGATCGATCGAGTCGAGCCCCTGAGCGGCAAGCAGGCCGCGCTGATACTTGTTCTGTCGCTAGTTTTTGTCATTGCTCTCGGTAGTTATGGTTACTGGCGCGGGCACGAACTGGAACCGCAACGGGTGCAGCTGGAACATCGCCGGCAACAGCTGCGATCGCTGGTCAGTGAACTGGAACTGGA
The DNA here is from genome assembly GCA_041686715.1 of Pelovirga sp. GTDB lineage: Bacteria > Desulfobacterota > Desulfuromonadia > Desulfuromonadales > Geopsychrobacteraceae > Pelovirga. The sequence goes on along the minus strand of JAWLDI010000047.1, from coordinate 4,865 downwards.
GTTTCCTGAGCGTCAGGCCTCGCCGTTGCTGCAGCAGCGTGTTGCGCGGCTGGAACAGGAGCATAACGAGCTGGAACGGACTCTTGATTTTGTGTTGTCGCGGGAACAGGGCCGCAATAGCGCGATGCTGGCAACCCTTGAGGGGCTGGCGCGGCAGCGCCATGCCGGCCTCTGGCTCAATCAGGTTCACCTTGCCCGGCAGGGGCTCGACGTCGAATTGACCGGACGTGCCTTTACTCCTGACCTGGTACCGGATTACCTGCAATGGCTTGTCGATGAGGATATTTTCTCCGGACTGATTTTCAACCGTTTACGGCTTTCCCGATTGCAGGAGTACCCTGGTCATGTTGAATTTACCATCGGTACCGGCACGGCAGGAGCACGATAATGCGCAAGCAATGGTCGACACTGGCCCAGTGGTTCAATCAGCGCGCCCTGCGTGAACGGGCGGTGCTATTGCTGTGTGCAGTAGCACTGATGGTTGCCCTTGTGTACCTGCTGGTGCTCGAACCGGCGACAAAAAGACGAACATCAACGCAGCAGCAGATAACGCAAATAGGTGCCGAAATCAGTGAGCTTGAAACGATGGCGGCGGCGATCCGTGCACGCTCTCAGGTCGATCCGGACCAGACATTGCGTGAGCGCCATGATCAACTGGTACAACAGCTCGCAGAACAGCGCCGGGAACTGCATCTGGGCCTTTCTCACCTGGTGCCCCCGGCAGAAATGCCGGCATTGCTGGGACAGATACTTGCCCAGACGGACATCGAGTTGCTGCGACTGGAAAAGCTGGCCCCGCAACTGGTTGGTGGTGATGATCAAGCCGCAGAATCTTCTTCTCGACTCTATCGTCATCGCTTGCAGATGGACCTGCAAGGTGATTATCTGAGTCTGCTGGCATACCTGCGCCGTCTGGAGCAGTTGCCTCGTTTGCTGGTGTGGGGAGAAATTGATGTTATCACCCGGGAATATCCGCTGACAACGATTCGACTGCAGCTCTATACCTTGGGCTTGACGGAAGATTGGCTTGGTGGCTGAGATGAAAATGTTTCTGATCCTCATCATATTGATTGGACTGCCGGCAGGCGTGGGGGCGCAGTCCACATCCGGCCTTGTAGATCCGCTGCAACCGTCCCATTACCAGCCGCAGCCACCGCCTGACCAGCATCTGGAAGTGGAGAACCTTGAGCGGCTGCGCGATCAGTTTCAGCTGACAACGGTTTTGCTGGCTGCTGATCGTACCGTGGCTATCATTAACGGACAGTCGTTGCAGCCGGGGCAGATGATCGCTGATTTTCGCCTGTTGGAAATCGGTCCGGATTACGTTGTATTGGAGAAAAAGCAGCAGAAGCTGACGATTTATCGCAGCGTCGCTGATATGCAGAAATCACCTGCAACTGACGGCGTTACGCCATAACAAGGAGTTGTTGTGAAGAAGTTCATGGGAAACCAGATGAGTAATCTGCTGATCATCGGTCTGAGTGTTTTATTTATGGTCGGCTGCGCGCCCCTGTCCCGCAGTGGCGATCCGGCCGACGCCATCGATGAAGCTCTGCAGCCTCCTGCCGTAACGGCGCCGAAAGCGGCCCCTTTGCCTCCTGCTGAAGTACGTTCTGCCCTGATCCCACCCAGAACTCCTCCTTCTACCCGCGGGCTTGACGTGCCACCGGAAGAACGTTTTGATTTAAATGCCCACCAGGTGCAAGCGCGCGATTTTTTTATGGGGCTGGTGGAAGGGAGCCGCGCCAACATGGTTGTTCATCCTGATGTCGATGGGCTGATCAGTCTCAATTTGAAAGGTACCACGATCGATGAAGTGATGCGTGTGGTTCACAATGTTTACGGTTACCCCTACAGCAAAAGTGACAATATCTACCAGGTCATGCCGGTCGGTCTGCAGAGTCGTACCTTTCAGGTTGACTATCTCAACCTGGTGCGTACCGGATCCTCCCAGACGCGAATAAGCTCCGGTCAGGTCACTGAGAGTAACCTGGACGAAGATGGCCAGAGATCTGGTGATGAGAGTCTTTCGGGCAGCCGTATAGATACCCGGTCCCTGACTGACTTCTGGACCGAATTAACCACTGCGGTCCGGGGTTTGATCGGTAATCAGGAGGGGCGCAAGGTTGTAGTGCAACCCCAGGCCGGGTTGCTGGTGGTTGTTGCTCTGCCTGCTGAATTACGTCAGGTCGAGGATTATCTGCAGACTGTGCAGCGAAACATGCAGCGTCAGGTTGTTATCGAAGCCAAGGTGATTGAAGTTATTCTGGCTGATGATTTTCAGTCGGGCATCAACTGGGCCGCCCTGGCGACAACCAGCAGTGGCCGTGGTGCTCTGATCGGTCAGACCGTCAACGGGGTCGGTCTGGCACCAGGCATCGACGGTGGGGAATTATCGATCAGGGAGCCCGGCGCGCAGGTGCCATTTTTGGAAGCGTTCGCCGGCGAAGCCTTTGGCGGGGCATTTACGGCCGCACTGAACTTCAAGGATTTTCAGGGGTTCATTGAAATGCTCGAGACCCAGGGAGATGTGCAGGTTCTCTCCAGCCCCCGCATTTCAACAGTGAACAATCAGAAGGCGGTTATCAAGGTTGGTTCTGACGAATTTTTTGTCACCGACATTTCTTCCGATACCACTACCGGTACCACGACCAACAGTACCACCGATATCACTCTGACCCCCTTCTTCTCGGGAATCGCTCTGGATGTCACACCCCAGATTGATGCGAATGACGCGATTATCCTTCACATTCATCCGACCGTCAGCGAGGTTGTTGATCAACAGAAGCAAATCAGGTTGTTCGGCGTCGATCAATCGTTGCCGCTGGCGTTCAGTACCGTGCGTGAGTCAGACAGTGTCGTGCGGGCCGAGAATGGTCAACTGGTCGTGATCGGTGGGCTGATGCAGGAGAAAACCGTCAATAATCGTGATGGCGTTCCTCTGCTTGGACGTCTTCCCGGCATTGGCGGTCTGTTCCGTCACACAAAGCTGTCTTCAAGCAAGAGCGAACTGGTGATCCTGCTGCGACCACAGGTGATTCACAGCGCATCTGACTGGCAGCGAGACATTGATGCAAGTCGTGGCAGGGTCCGGCAGATGACACCACAAATGCCGCAAAGCTGGTAATATTGCTGCCGGGCCGCAGGCTAACAGGTTCAGATGATGTATGAAACTTTCTACGGTCTCAAAGAAAAACCCTTTTCCCTGACTCCCGATCCCGGTTTTTTCTATCGTTATGCCGGCCACCAGGAAGCCCTTAACGTGCTTCTTGTCGCCCTGGAAAATGGCGAAGGGTTTATTCAGGTAACCGGCGAAGTCGGCACCGGCAAGACCCTTTTATGCCGGCGCCTGCTGCAGCTGCTCAGTGATAGCTGCGCTACCGCCTACCTGCCGAACCCGCTGCTTTCGCCTACGGAGCTGTACCGCGCCATTGCCGAGGACCTGCAGCTTCAGGTGCCGGCAGCGGCCACTCTGCAGCAGCTGGTTCAGTTGATTTTTCGGGAGTTGGCACGTTTGAAGCAACTCAAACGTCCCCTGGTCATCCTCATCGACGAAGCTCAGGCCATGTCACAGCGTAGTCTGGAGGCCCTGCGTCTGCTCAGTAACCTGGAAACTGACAAGGAAAAGCTGCTCCATGTGGTTCTTTTTGCACAACCTGAATTAATACAACGATTGGCCACCAACGAATTGCGCCAGTTACGGCAACGGATTACCTTTACGTGCGAACTCGATCCCATGGGAACCTCGGAAGTGGGCGCTTATATCCATCATCGTCTGAACATTGCCGGTCTGGCGGGTGACAGCCTGTTTACCCCCGGCGCCGTCAGGTGCCTGGCAAAAGCCAGTCGCGGTGTACCGCGCCTGGTCAACCTGCTGGCTCACAAGGCGTTACTTGCGGCTTATGGCAAAGGGGCCAGGATGGTAAGTCACCGACATGCCCTGGCGGCCGTGCGTGACAGTGGCGCTGCGGTAACTTTTTCACGACCTATGATCCCCCCCTACCTGATCGAGTCGGGAGTGATCGTGCTGGCTGGTGTTATTCTGTTGTTTGTCTGGGGAGCGCTTCAATGAGTCTGATTAATGACATGCTGCGCGACCTCGAAGAGCGCCGTAATAAAGAGGTGCAACAGCAAACGGCGAGCACCCCTGCGGCGGTCAAACATAATAAGACTAAACGTCTTTTGCTCATAATCGGTGCCGGGTTTTTTACTGTGCTGATAGCGTTGCTGGTTACGGGGTGGCTATATTTTCCTGCCTACCAGGTTTCTGAGCCAATGGCAGCGGTGGAGGTGTCGTCTCAAGGCGTTGCCCGCGCAGATCCGGAACCGGTCGTGCCGACATTGTCGGGGGTGCCACCCGCCGCCCAGCCAGCCCCATTGACACGGGATTCTCAACCCCTGTTGTCAGAGGTCATTCTGCGCGAAGAGAGCGAGCAATTACTGCTGGAGCTGGTGTTTAATCAACTTCCTGATACAGCCGAGATTCGGCCGCTACCACAGGAAGGCCGGGTATCGATTCTGTTGCAGAATACTCACATCAGGCAGGGGCTGGTCATGCCGCAGCCCCAAACGGAAAAGGTGAGCGCTATCAGCCTGTTGCCGGGCCCAGCGGGGCTGGAGTTGAGTGTTGCTACTGGATCACAGCAGCAGATAACAACGACACAGAAGCTTGAGCCTGGTACTGAGCGCCTTTACATCGGCTTGCGTTTTGCTCCTGCGCCGGCAACGAAGCAGGGGGCACAAAAGAACGCAGCAGCAACTGTGTCGCCACCACCAGCAGCTGCTGTGCCGGAGGTGCCTGCGGCAACAAAGCAGGAGCAAAAGATCCCTTCGTCACCTGCTCTGGTACGTCATGCGCCGCAGGT
>JAWLDI010000046.1:0-17154 GCA_041686715.1 Pelovirga sp. | reverse complement strand
ATCCCACGATGCTGTCGCCAAAGCGGTGCTGAAAGGCACTGTCGATGCCGGCGCCGTCAAGGATGTGGTCGCCTACCGCTATCGCGAACACGGTCTGCGGTTTTTATCTGTTTCCGATCCGATTCCATCAGTCCCTATCGTCGTACGCAAGGATGCTCCCGAAGAACTGGTTGCCGCACTTAAGACTGCCCTGCTGGCGATAGATCCTGATGATCCCCGCACCAGTCAGGAATTGATCACATGGGACCCCGAGTTTGCCAACGGCTTTACCACCGCCACAACAGATGACTACCAGATGATATTCGACCTGACCCGCAACAATAAAAACGGTTGCGGCCTGGGGTGTCACTGACCATGCCCCTGATCAGCCTGCGGCTACGCTTCATGATCATCGCTGTCATCCTCACCCTGGGATCATCAGCCATCTGGGGAATCTGGACCTGGCAGCGGGAGGAAGATTTCTTTTTCGACACCCTTTCCCGTGAAGGAGAAGTTCTGGTCTCTACCATGGCGATCCCCATCATTAACGCCCTGCTCTACGAAGAACTGGGAATCATCAGTGAGGGTGGCTTGCTGGACAATTTTATCAACGAAATCATGTCCAGTCCGCGCCTGCAGACTCGCTATGCCTTTGTTCTGGACGAACAAGGGCGGGTTCTCGCCCACAACCGCCTGGCTGAATTCGGATCTATCTATGATGACCCACTGAGTACAGCCGCCCTCCGAGCAGATGGCTTTCAACAGACCGCCATCCGTTTTGAAGGTGAACGCGTCGCCGACATGGCCATACCCCTCGCTATTGCCGGTAAACGTTGGGGCTGCCTGCGCGTCGGCATATCCATGGAACCGGCATATGCGCAGATGGGGCGTCTCGTACGCCAGATCCTGTTGTTTTCAACAATTTTTTCCGCCGGAGCCCTGGTAATCTACTGGTTCATCGGCACCTGGCTGGCCCGCCCGATCCAGACCCTGACCCATAATATGGAAAATATCGGTACCAGCCTTGAAACTCCAGCCATCACCCGTTTTCGCAATGATGAAATCGGCCAGCTTCAACGCAGTTTTGCCCAGATGCTCGAGCGCCTTAGAAACAGCGAAGCTGAACGAGCCATTTCCGTCAGCCGCATGCTCGATAATGAACGTATCGCCTCCGTCGGTCGGCTGGTTTCCGGAGTCGCCCACGAAGTCAACAATCCCCTCGCCGGTATCGAAAGTGCTCTTTACCAGATTGAACACAAAGGCGGACCTGGGACAAAACGTTACGTCGACCTTGTTCGTCAGAGCGTCGAGCGGATCGGCCGCATTGTCGGTCAGCTGTCTGATCTTTCACGAGCGGGCACCATTACTACAACGACAGTCGGCAGCAGTGAATTTTTTGATGATCTGGCCATGGTCGCAAAAATGGCACTTAAAGATATCAACTGCCGGCTGGTTACCAGCAACAACTGTCCTGCTGTCAGTTTGAAGCTCGATCGTGACAAGGTTCACCAGATTGTCCTCAACCTGATGCTCAATGCCATTGACGCCACCTGCACCAACAACATCTGCGATTCAGGCGGAATTGAACTGCGGGCAGCGCTGGAGCAGGGGGTCTACACATTGCAGATTGCCAACACTGGTCCGCCCATACCTGATGAGGTGGCGCAACATATGTTCACCCCGTTTTTTACCACCAAAAAAGCCGGCAAAGGTTCCGGCATGGGTCTTGCTATCTCAAAAGGTATCGCCGAAAATCATGGGGGCTCACTCGATTATCAACGTGTTGGCAACAAAACTGTTTTTACCCTGACCCTCCCCTGTACGGGATCGATGCAATCAGAATGATAAACAACACTATTTTACTGGTGGAGGACGATACGGTCCATCTTGAAATGCTGACCGAAGTCCTCTCTGATAATGACTATCAGGTCCTGCCGGTTAAAGACGGCCAGCAGGCCGCTGATGCTATTACGCACCATCAGTTTCCGGTGGCCCTGCTTGATATCCGCCTGCCGGATGTCAACGGCATGTCCCTGCTAGAGCTCATCCAGAAGCAGCAGCCGGACTGTACCGTTATGATGATGACCGGCCAGGCAACGGTAGAATCTGCCGTCGAGGCCCTGAAAAAAGGCGCTTATGACTACTTGGCCAAACCTTTTCGTACCGAACTTCTCCTGCTTAAGCTCAAACGCCTGTTTCATCTTAAACAGGTTGAAGAAGAAAATCGCAACTTGCGGCAGCGCGAACAATCGCAAGGAATCGTCGGCGACAGCGCCGCTTTGCGTAAATTTCTTACCGCTGCTCAGACCGTCGCCGGCACCGATGTCACTGTCCTGATCCAGGGTGAAAGTGGTACAGGCAAGGAGTTGGCCGCTGATTTTATCCACGAAGCCAGCCTGCGCAGTACTAAACCACTGATCAAAGTCAACTGTGGCGCCATCCCCGAAACCCTCCTCGAATCAGAACTGTTCGGCACCGAAAAGGGTGCCTATACCGGCGCCGAGCAGGGTCGCCGCGGCTACCTGGAACAGGCCCATGGCGGCACCCTGTTTCTAGACGAAATCGGCGAGATTCCCCACCCCATGCAGGTCAAGCTGCTACGCGTGCTGCAGGATGGTTACATCAGGCGCCTGGGAAGTGAAAAGCCGATCAAGGTCGACTTCCGCCTGATCGCTGCAACCCACCGCGACCTGGCCGAACTGCGGGATGACGGGATTATTCGTGAGGACTTCTTCTATCGTCTCAACGTCGTTCCGTTACACCTGCCGCCCCTGCGTCAGAGACGCGAAGACATCCCCCTGCTGATCAGTCATTTCATCGATAAATACGCACTGCGTTACAACAAAAAGCCGATCCAACTCAGTATAGAAACCTATGAACGATTGCAGAATTGTCCGCTACCGGGCAATGTCCGGGAACTGGAAAACCTGGTCGAGCGCCTGCAGGTTCTGGCTCCCGGCAAAGAAATAACCCCGGGCATGTTACCGGAACCATTGCGGCATTCCGGTGGCAGCGACGGCGAGATTATCCAGTGTTTCCGTACCGACCTGCCCTTGCGTGAAGCCTTGCGAGACTTTGAACTGCGCTTTATCAGCAGGGTCTTGAACGAGGAGGGAGGCAATCGCACCGCCGCATCGCAACGCCTGGGTATCTCACGGAAGTCCCTGTGGGAAAAGCTTTCGCAGTAAACCTGCAACCCTTCTCGCAACAGCATCTCAAACAATAATCTATTTACCATACCAATCATCTTTTTGATCGTTGCTCAATCTAAACACCAGGGAGGACCTGACAGGTTAAAATAAGCACGTGTTACCGAACCAACGAACGTTACCAGCACGTAACACTGTATACAATCCCATTTAAAATATTGTTTTTTTTATATTTTTCATACAAACAAACCCGATTGTTACAATAGGGTTACATAACAGCACCTTTCTTAGCGGCATTATCAGCAGCGTCACTGTAACAACATCAGCCTGTTAGCCATTTTTTTCAACCGGCACGAACCTTGCTGTGCAAATGGGTAGACTGCATAAACCAGAATGACGAAGATCCAGACAAGATTGTCCGGATCATCCCTAACACCTGTCAAGGAGGATGCGAATGAGATTGACACGTAGAAGCTTCATCCAGGCTTCCGCTGCTACCGGAGGCGTCATGCTGGCCGGTTGCGCCGCAAGCAAGCCAGCCACCAACGCCATGGACAAGGCCGCAGCCAAACCTAAAGGAGAAGACCCCGGCAAATGGATGGCGAGTGTCTGTCAGGGCTGCACCACCTGGTGCCCGATCGAGATATTTGTTCAGAACGGCCGGGCCGTCAAGGTCCGCGGCAACCAGAACAGCAAGCTCAATAACGGCTATGTCTGTCCGCGCGGTCACCTGGTTCTGCAGCAGACCTACGATCCCGACCGGATCAAAACCCCGATGAAGCGTACCAACCCGAAAAAGGGGCGCGGCGTTGATCCCAAGTGGGTGCCCATCTCCTGGGATGAAGCCACTGACACCATCGCCGAAAGGATCATGGAACTGCGCCGCAACGACGAAAGTCATAAATACCTGCTGATGCGCGGTCGTTATTCCGATCACAACTCCATTCTGTACAGTAATTTTACCAAGATGGTCGGCTCCCCCAACAACATCTCTCACAGCGCCATCTGTGCCGAGGTTGAAAAGTTCGGCCGTTACTATACCCAGGGCAACTGGGGCTACGGTGATTACGATCTCGACAACATGAAATACCTGATCGTCTGGGCCTGTGATCCGATTTCATCCAACCGCCAGGTGCCAAACGCCATCAGTAAAATCAATGGCGTCATCGAGCGCGGTAAAATGGTGACCGTAGATCCGCGTATGAGCAACACTGCCGTCAAGGGTCAGGAGTGGTTGCCCCTCAAGCCTCAGACCGACAGTGCCCTGGCAGTGGCTATGGCCCACGTTATTCTGACCAAGGGTCTCTGGTACAAGGAATTTGTCGGCGACTTCAAAGACGGCAAAAATCTCTTTGTTGCCGGCAGAACCGTTTCCGAAGACGCTTTTGCTGAAAAGCACACCCATGGCCTGGTCAAGTGGTGGAATATCGAGCTGAAAGATCGTACCCCGCAGTGGGCTGCCGGTATCACCGGCATCGACGCTGCCACCATTACCCGCGTGGCCTCTGAATTCGCCGCCGCCGCTCCCAACTGTGCGGTCTGGTTCGGCCCCAACATGCAGCCGCGTGGTTCCTATGCCACCCTGGCCATGCATGCTCTCAACGGCCTGACCGGCTCCACCGACAATGAAGGCGGTTACCTCAAAAATCTGGGGGCTCCCAGCAGCGGTTATCCGAAAATCGATGCCTTCCAGGACGAGCAGGCAAAAAAAGGCAGTAAAAACAAAAAGATCGACCAGCGCGGCACCCTTAACTTCCCGGCTCTGAAGAAAAAATCGGGTGGTGGTGTCGTCACCAACAATACAGCCAACGGTATTCTTCAGGAAGACCCCTACGATATCAAGGTTGCCATCGGCTACTACAACAACTTCAACTTTGCCGGTACCGAAGGACGGCGCTGGGACCAGGCCTTGGCCAAGATTCCCTTCTTTGCCCATATCGTCACCATGCCGAGTGAGATGAGCCAGTTTGCCGACATCGTTCTGCCGGCGGCGATTCACCACTCCGAGCAATGGGCGATTGTCCGTTCCGGCTACAATCTCCATGGCGCTATCTCTATCCAGCAGCCGGTAATCAAGCCGATGTTCGACGTCAAGGCGGCCGAAACCGAGGCAGTCTGGATGATTTCCGAAAAACTGGCTGCCAAAGGCTTTGCCAATCCGCTGAACTGGCTTAAGAGCTTCAAGGACCCGGAAACCGGTGCTGAGCCGAAGAATGCTGCCGAATTCAGTCTCTATGCGACCAAGCTTCGCAGTCAAAAAGCCTGGGATCCGAAACTAAATGCCGACTACAAAGGCGATCGCCCGAGCGGCTGGACTGATTTCGTGGCCAAGGGGACCGTCAACTCACCAAAGCACAAACCACGCTCTTTGTGGGCAAAAGGTTTCCCTACCGAAACCAAAAAGTTCGAGTTCTACAGCGAGACCCTGAAGAAGGTTCTTACCGATCATGCCGCAAAACACAAGGTGACGATCGATCAGGCCATTGAAGCGGCTAACAACACCGCCAAGGGCGAAACGGTCTTTGTTCCCCATTATGAACCGACTGTCCGTCACGGTAGCCGCAACGCTTACCCGTTCGATCTGATCGATATGAAGTCGCGTTTCAACCGGGAAGGCCGTAGTGCCAACAATACCTGGTACTACACCTTCAAAACCTGTGATCCTGGTGAAGTTATTGGCGAAGATGTCATTCAGATCAACCCTGCGGATGCCCGCCGCCTCGGCATCACCGAAGGTGACAAGGTCAAGGTCTCGTCCACTATCGGCAGTTTAACGGTCAGAGCCCGTCTGTGGGAAGGCATCCAGCCGGGAACGGTAGCCAAATGTTTCGGGCAGGGTCATTGGGCCTATGGACGTGTTGCCGCCAAGGATTACGCCAACTTTATACCCCGCGGCGCTAACTTTAACGAAATCATGCCCGATGACTACGATCGCATGAGCGGTTCTACTGCGCGCAACAGCGGTTTCACCGGCGTGAAGATCGAAAAGGTCTGATAAAGGTACATACTTTTTTTAATAGGAGAAAAAACACATGGCTAGATACGGAATGGTTATTGACCTGCACAAGTGCACCAGCTGTGGCGCCTGTGGCCTCGGGTGCAAGACCGAAAACAACACCGACGACCGTGCCGATGGTCAGACCCACAACTGGGCCGACTATCATCATTCGGCAACGGGAACGTTCCCCAACGTCAGCTACGAGACCCTGCCGGTGCTCTGCAATCACTGCACCAACGCCCCCTGTGTGACGGCCTGCCCGGTCACTCCCAAAGCAATGCACAAAAACGCCAAGGGGATGACAATGCACAACGAAGAGCGCTGTATCGGCTGCCGCGCCTGTCAGAATGCCTGCCCTTACAGCTCCATGGATGTTGCCGGCGATGAAGCCCAATACAGCGTTATCAGCTTTAATGATTTCGGCAAGGTCGTCCATGCGGCCTATGAGGACAACACCGAGGCGATCAAAGACTGTACTACTTCTGGTGCGGAAGTAGCTAAAAAAGCCGGCATGGTTCCGCCCTATGCGACCAAGTATGCTCATCCCGACTACAATAGTGTCAGGGGAGATGGTGTGGTGGAAAAGTGCATCCTCTGTGACCATCGCATTGAAAACGGCAAGCAGCCCTATTGCAACGCTGTCTGCCCGTCACGGGCCCGCGTAGCCGGTGACCTGGACAATCCCAACAGTGATGTCGCCAAGCTGGTCAAGAAATACGGCGGACGGCGCCTGAAGAATAACAAGGGCGAATTCCTTGCAGCCGGCGAAAAAGGTGTCGAACCGAACGTGTACTATGTTCGCGCCTACTCAGCTCGCAAGTAATTAGTGTTCATCCGGAAGCTCCGGATGAACACAATGCCGCTTCCGAATTGGAAACGAATTAATTGAGGCCTGAAACACTGCCGCAGGCAGAGATATTTTCGCCTGCGGCAGTTTTCCTTCCATCGGTATAATTTTCTAACTGGAGATGTGTGTGACTGTTGCAACAACCATTGATAAAACTGCCGCCACTGCGGATCTGTTTCGACTTCTGGCAGCCTGCTATTATGAACCTGACAAAAAGATGCTGTTCGAAGAAGACCTGTTCGGGCAACTGCGCAAAGCGCTGGAATTATGCCAGCCGGAACAAGCCGACCTGGCTGACACCATGGCATCGGCCCTGGCAGCAGCTCCGGACCAGGATCTGCTGGTCGATTATGCCAAGCTGTTTATCGGCCCCGACGCCCTGCTTGCCCCTCCCTATGGGTCCATTTATCTGGATAAAGAAAAAATACTCATGGGTGATTCCACTATGGATGTTATCGCCCGTTACAACGAATCCGATTTCGACTTGAGCACCGAATTCAAGAATGCCCCGGACCATATTGCCGCCGAACTCGAATTTCTTTACCTGCTCTGTTATAATGAGTCTCTGGCCCTGGCTGAACAGCGTGATGAAGATCAGGCTCGGTGGCACCAGCGTCGGCAATCTTTTATTGATGATCATATTGGTCGCTGGATCGAATCTTTCTGTCAAAACATTCGCGAAAAAAGCCAATTCGACTATTATCGCACCCTGGCGGATCTGACCGGGCAGGTTGTCACCGCACAGAAATCCGTCGCCTAGGATTTTATCATGATGCTTCAGGGCACGGCATTCAAACTGATGACTCCGGAGGACAGGCTGCGTATCGATCGCGGCCGGTGTTTGCGTCACCGGCTGTCAATCTCTACCTGTCGCAACTGTTTTGATTCCTGTACCCGCGGGGCCTTGACCTGGACCGATACCGGCCTGCACTGGGATCAGGATAAGTGCAGTGGCTGCCTGCTCTGTGCCGCTGCCTGTCCGACAGATGCGCTGATCAGCAACGAACTGGCGCTCGGTGATCTGCTGCAACGCCTTGATAACGTAGACACACCCCTGTTAGCCTGTTCTCACGCCCCTGCCTCGCAGGGACACGCCAGGGTCCCCTGCCTCGGACTGCTTGCCGATCCACAATTGCTGCTGGTGCTGCAACTGGCTCTGGGCAAAAAACTGCGCCTAAACGCCTCAGCCTGTGCCGATTGCGAAAATTGCCGGATCGTTCCGGTGCTGCAACAGTCTGTTCAACAAACGTACATCACGGCGACTGAACCGCCGGGATCCGTTCAGGTTATCGAATCGGCACCTGAGCTTGATTACCGCGAAAAAACCTGTTCGAGACGTGAATTTTTTACTTTTATTAACAACCGATCGCGCCAGACCGGGCTGTCACTTGTCAATCGCCTGCAGGTCGACAGATCAGCGGGAAGCTATGGAAAAAAATCCCTGCCCCTGGTGCGCCGACTGCTTCTGCAGCTGGGCACATCCTCCGCAACAATCAGAGAATTGCTTGACACGAAGATACTACCTGAGCTGACAATGAATGCCGCCTGCAAAAGCTGTACGGCCTGTGTCGGTATCTGCCCTACCGGGGCGCTCAGCTCTCCCGCTGAGCGGGGCAACGAGCCTGTTGTCGTAAAAGATCGTTGTATCGCGTGCAACCTTTGTGTAGAATTCTGCCATCAATCAGCTATTGAACTGACCACGCTGTAGGTCGTGGATTTTTTTTGGACAAGCGTTATGCATATTTCGCACAACCAACAAACTGCTGCCCATAGCGACGTTACCGGCGTTATTCTTGCTGGTGGCCGCAGTCGGCGCATGGGACGCGATAAGGCGACCATGAAAATTGGCGATCACACCCTTTTTGAACGCGCCTGTGATGCCCTCGCCGCTGTTTTTGCGCAGGGACTGATCGCCGGCGATCGGCCGGACCTGGCCTCCGCAGCGATGCCCTGCTTCGCCGACATCTATCCCGGCAGTGCCCTGGGCGGGATTCATGGCGGCTTGAACGCAGCTCGCACCCCCTGGGTGTTCATCATCCCCTGCGATCTGGCCGCCCCCGATCCAACCTTGATTCGCCACCTGCTGCACTATCGCCAGGGGTACGATGCGGTTGTTCCGCGCACGACAGCAGGTTTTGAACCGGTATTTGCCCTCTATCACAAAAACTGTCTGCCGCTCATGGAACAGATGCTGCAGCGGAAAAACTATCGTATCTACGACTTTTATGACCGCATCCGTACGCGTTTTGTTGACACCGTTGAAATGCCGGCCGGTTGGGAAACATCTCTGATCAATCTTAATTCACCCCAGGATCTTCAGCAACTGCAGCAGGAGGCATCATGACACCACCCGTTGTTTCCATCGTTGCGAAAAGCGGTACCGGCAAAACGACCCTGCTGGAAAAATTGATTGCCACGATGAAAAAACGCGGCTATCGCGTCGCCGCGATCAAACATGACGCCCACAGTTTCAGCATCGATCACGAAGGGAAGGATTCCTGGCGGCTGACCCAGGCCGGCGCCGATACCACGCTGATCACCTCACCGGCCAAGGTTGCCATGGTCAAACAGAATCAGCACAGTGAGCCGGTTCTTAGCGAAACCATCGCTACCTATTGCCAGGATGTCGATATTGTTCTGACCGAAGGTTTCAAGCGCAGCAGCATGCCGAAAATTGAAGTTCATCGGCGGGAACGCAGCACCAGTCTGCTGTGTCGCGGCGAGCATCATGATCCCGGCCTGATTGCTGTTGCTTCAGACGAACCTCTTGACCTCGACGTGCCGATGTTTGACATCAACGATGCAACCGGTCTGTGCGATCTTATCGAAAAGAGATATCTGTCATGACTGACATCCAGATTCGCAGCAAAATCTGGCTGGAAGTGAACGGCCAACCTTTTCTGGGCGGTGGGCGGCTGAAACTGCTGCGGGCTATTGCCGCGACCGGTTCGATCAATGCTGCGTCACAGCAGCTTGGTATCTCCTATCGCAAGGCCTGGAGCCAGTTGCAGGAAATGGAGAAACACGGCATTCCTCTGGTTGAGCGAGAAAAAGGCGGCAGCGGTGGCGGACGTTCCGTCATCACCCCGCAGGCCCGGGAACTGCTCAGCAAATTCGATGACGTGCAGAAAGGTCTGCACCGGATTATTGATGACAAGTTTGACCGGGTTTTTAATCCGGATAAAACTGATTGACGCGGACAACAGTGAACCACCATTAAACCATTGGAGAATCAGGAGACAGCAGTGATCAGCTATCAGCAGGCCGTGGCCGATATTTGTCATACGATTAAACGATTACCACCGCAACGGGTGCTTTTGGCCGCCGGGTTGGGGCGGGTTCTCGCAGAAGACATCTACGCGAACCTTGACTTGCCGCCCCGCGACAATTCTGCCATGGACGGCTACGCCTTTACCTCTGCAGGAATAACCGACGGCTCGCTCGAGGAAGTCGGTTTTATCCCGGCGGGCCACCATTTCACTACAGCCATCCAGCCGGGGCAAGCGGTTCGCATCATGACCGGGGCACCGCTGCCCAACGGTGCTGATACCGTCGTACCGATTGAAGACACAGAACAAATCAGCGGCAACAGGATCCGCCTGCGCAAGCAACTGCAACCTGGCGCAAATGTCCGCTATCGAGGTGAAGAATTTAAAACCGGTGAAAAAATCATGTCATGCGGGCAGCAACTTGATCCGGCAGCAATCGGCATGCTCGCCTCGGCCGGGGTAGCTGAAACCACCGTATATCCTGCCCCGCAAGTCGCTATCCTCTCTACCGGAGACGAGCTGGTGGAGCTGGGTGAGACCCCTGACAACGGCAGAATCATCAACTCCAATGCCCACCTGCTGGCTGCCTGTTTGCGTCAGGATGGTTTCACCCCGATCCCCCTTGGTATCGCTAAAGATCAACCGGGTGAACTCGAAGCTTGCCTGCGCACAGGGCTGGATGCTGACATGCTGATCACCACCGGCGGCGTTTCCGTTGGTGATCGCGACCTGGTACAACCGACCCTGATCAAGATGGGTTTCAACAAAATTTTCTGGCAGGTAGCAACCAAACCCGGCAAACCGACCCTGTTCGGCACGATTGACACAAAACCGGTCTTCGGCTTACCCGGTAATCCAGCGGCATCTGCAGCCACCTACCAACTCTACGCCCGCCCTGCGTTGCGGATGCTAGCCGGTCACTCCCAGCCGTTTTCACCAACCCTCAAGGTTACCTTGGGGGCCCCCATCAAGGCAGGAGGAAAGCGTTTACATTTTCTCTGGGGCAACCTGAACATTGTCGCCGGTGAACTGCAGTTTCTGCCATCACAACGGCAGGGATCAGGCCAGAACCGCAGCGCTGTTGGTGCCCAGGCGTTGTTCCCACTACCCATTGACTCACCGCCCCTGGCAACCGGGGATAGCATCGATGTCATCATGTTAAACCTGCCCCCGGGGCAGAACCCTTCTAACTATTAATTAAAGGAGCACCTATGTTTGGACTGGGAACACAAGAACTGCTGATAATACTGGTACTGGTCATGGTTGTTTTTGGTGCCGGTAAGCTCCCCCAGGTGGGAGATGCCCTTGGCAAAGGGCTGCGCAACTTCAAAAAAGGGGTCAGTGAAGCAGAGGAGCTTGGCTTCGCCGATCTTGACGACAAAAAGAAACCCGAATCAGATTCAGAACGCCATGAAGGATAACTTCGGTCGCAATATCAATTACCTGCGGCTATCGATTACTGACCGATGTAATCTGCGCTGTCACTACTGCATGCCGCCGACAGGCGTCGAGCCACAGCGACATGACGACATTCTGAGTTATGACGAAATGCTCCGAATTGTTGCCGCTGCCACCACCCTGGGCATTCGCAAGGTACGCGTCACCGGCGGAGAGCCCCTGGTACGCAAAGGGGTTATGGGTTTTTTAGAGCAGCTTGCAGCCCTTGAGGGGGTTGAAGAAATTGCGTTGACAACCAACGGTATATTACTGGCGGACTATGCACAGGCGTTAAGTGCTACCGGAGTGAAACGACTTAATATCAGTCTCGACTCTCTGAATCATGACACTTTTGCAGACATCACCCGTGGCGGGGACCTCAAGCGGGTGCTGGAAGGCATCGCCAAGGCGGAACAGGCCGGCATGAAAATCAAGATCAACATGGTAGCCATGCGTGGAGTCAACGACCATGAACTGCTCGATTTTGCCGCTCTGTCGATCGATAAACCCTGGTCAGTGCGGTTTATCGAATACATGCCGACGATCCGCGAACAACAATGGCAGCACAAGATCATCAGCGGTGTCGACATTCTTGCCCTGCTGAACAGCCGATATCAACTGGAAGCCCTTACGACAGATCATTTCTGTGGCCCGGCGCGCCCGTACCGGATTGCCGATGCCCGCGGTACTATTGGTATTATCACTCCCATGAGCGAACATTTCTGCAGCTCCTGCAACCGCATTCGGGTCACATCAACCGGCTTTGCCAAAAGCTGCCTGATGGCGAATGAGGCTGCTGACCTGCGCCCCTTCCTCGGCGTCAGGCAGCAGAATGAACTGGTTGACACCCTGAAACAGGTTATCTGCGCAAAGCCCGAACATCACCGACTTGGTTCCGACCCCGACGCAACAGCTCCATTTTCCATGGCCAGCATAGGAGGATAACAACATGTCAGCTGAAATTATTGCCGTTTGTATCAGCGCCGCTAAAGGTGAGCGTAAAACACCCGTTGCCAGTGTTCAACTGCGTGAAAATCATGGCATCGTCGGGGATGCTCATGCCGGCGACTGGCATCGTCAGGTCAGCCTGCTGGCCAAGGAGAGTATCGATAAAATGAGAACCATGGGTCTGGATGTCGACAATGGTGACTTTGCTGAAAACATAACAACATATGGCGTAAACCTGCCGTCGCTGGCGATCGGGACCAGGCTCAGGATTGGTGAGACCCTCCTGGAGATAACGCAGATCGGCAAGGAATGTCATACCCGTTGTGCTATTTACCATCAGGCGGGAGACTGTGTCATGCCCAAGGAAGGAATTTTTGCCAAGGTCCTCAGCGGCGGTGAGGTTTCTCCTGGCAACGCCCTACAAGTGCTCTCCTGAATTACTCCGGCGGTCAAGTACCTGCCGCACCCGAGCGAGCAATTCCAGCATCTTCAACGGCTTCATCAGAAAAGCGCTGGCTCCTGATGCTTTAGCCCCTGCAGCATCAATTCGACTGCTGTAACCGGTACAGAGAATAACGGGCAGATCTGAACGAACCTCGAGCAATCGAATGATCAGTTCCTGCCCGTTAAGTTCCGGCATGGTCTGAT
Organism: Pelovirga sp.; assembly: GCA_041686715.1. Lineage (GTDB taxonomy): Bacteria > Desulfobacterota > Desulfuromonadia > Desulfuromonadales > Geopsychrobacteraceae > Pelovirga. The sequence goes on along the minus strand of JAWLDI010000046.1, from coordinate 3,879 downwards.
CAGAAATAACCAGATCAAATTGCTGCGGATCTTCCTGTACCAGTTGCAGGGCCTGCGGCCCCCCGTTAGTGACCGTTACCCGGTATCCGCCCTGTTCAAGCATTTGCCTGCCGACTTCGGCAACGGTTGGATCGTCGTCAACGATAAGAATCCGCTCATCCCCCTCAACCGGCCCGGCAACGGCTTCATCTGCAACCTGATCAGCTGTTTCAAACACAGGAAAATACAGGGTAAAAACAGCACCACGGCCAGGATCGCTGGCAACCTCAACCAGGCCGTCATGCTGGTCCATGACACCCTGGACCGTTGCCAGTCCCATCCCGGTTCCAGCATGAATGTCCTTGGTGGTAAAGAAAGGATCAAATATTTTATCCAGCAATTCCGGGACGATGCCGCAACCGCTGTCCTCAACACTGACACGGACAAAACCGGCCTCGGGCAGGCGCCCACGCGCTGGCACTGCTACGGGTGACGATGTTGATCGGCTCACACCGATATGGAGCTCCCCCTTTTCTTCCATCGCAAAAACAGCATTGTTACAAAGGTTGATCAGTGCTTCCTGAATCTGGGTTGCATCTCCGCGAATAAAAAGTCCGACAGCATCGGGCTCGATCCGGCACTGAAGCTGAACGGACACCGGGATCGTCAACTTCAGAAGCTTGACAGTCTCCTCGACGACAGTAGCCGGACTGATCTGTTCTTTGTTGACAACTCCCTTACGGCTGTACACCAGCACCTGCTGAACCAGATCCCGTGAACGCAGGGCAGCGGTTCTGACATTGTCGAGCAGCGGGGCGATTTTATCTTGCTGGTCGACCCGACGCTGTGCCAGTTCAATGCTGCCAAGAATAATGGCCAGGTTGTTGTTGAAATTATGCGCCATGCCGCCGGCCATCAGTCCAATCGCCTCGATCTTGTATTTCTGCCGCAGCTGGGCTTCAAGTTCCTGACGCTGCTGCTCGGCAGCAACACGCTCGCTGATATCGATATGCAGCCCGATAAATCGCTCGGCCGCACCATCTTCCGCGCGCTGGACGACCTCCCCCTTAGCCATAATCCACAACCAGCTGCCATCGGCGGCAAAAAAACGGAACTCGCTCATATAGTGCATGGTGGCACCAGCGATGCATTGTTGCAGGGTCGCTTCAGCCGCGTCGATATCATCAGGGTGAACCCGTTCCCGCCACTGTTCATACGTAGCGGGAAAAGCATTGGGTTCATAACCGGCCATGCGGTAATAGCTGGGGTCGAAATAGGTATCGTTTGTTACAATTTCCCAGTCCCAGAGACCGCAGTTGGCTCCCTTGAGAGAATAATTCAGCCGTTCTTCGCGAACCTTCAAGGCCTCGTAAAGATCGCGGTAGCGTGTTTCGCTCGCAGCTAGCGCGCTGGTTTTCTGTTCCACTACCTGCCGCAAGCGCAGGTTCCAGCCAACCACCAGCACCACAAAACCTGCCGCCGCGGCCAGATAGGGCCAGATACGAGGCCAGATTCTTTGCGAAGGTTGGTAGTGGACACCGATCCATTTCTGATTCAAGCGTTCGATCACCCCGGAATCCCGGGCAAAGGCTATCCCCTTATTGAGGATACTGAGCAACACGTCATTGTCTTCTTTGACGGCCATCGAATTCAAACCAACATAGAGAGGCTCACCAACCTTTTTTATGCGCCGGGTCAGATTGTTACTGAACAGATAATATTGCACAATCTGTTCGTCACCAATCAGGGCGTCGGCTCGCCCGTCGATAACTGCCGCTGTTGCCGCGGCAAAATCGCGCGTTGGTACCACGTCAAAGGTGATTCCGGCAGACAGCAGGAAATTGTACGCGTAATCACCTTCCTGCATGGCTATCCGTTTTTTGTTCAGATCTCTGGGTTGAGCGATATCGGGACGCTCTGTGGCAACAAAAATCGAAGCCGGAACCTCGAACAGGGTGGTGGTAAAATCGAAGGTCCGGTCGCGCTGGTCACTGAAGAAAAAACTGGTAAGCACATCGGCTTGACCCGATTGAACAGCCTGTTGCGCTTCGGCGAACGACATATCAACAAAACGGGCCCGAAAGCCGATCTCGGTTGCCAGCCAGTTGGCCAGTTCGATCGTCATACCGTCGCGTGACCCATCAGCATGAACAAATTCAAAAGGTGGATAATTGGATTGACTGACGAAGATAACTGGCCCGCGAGAGTCAAGAAAAGCGCGTTCTTCCACACTCAGATTGACACCGGCATGAAGTGATGACAGCGGCCACAGCAGCAACAACAATAAAAAGATGAGTCTTACTCGTGCCATAGGTACTGGTTGCATTCGCGTTTTTTATGCGGTTCCTGACTGCAGAAATCACAGCCAGACGATAGTAAGATCACTATAACGAAACATATCCAATAATTGCAATTTAAAATACCGCGACACCTGTGCTATGCTTCATATTTCAGCCCGTTGCACAAGGAGATCAGTATGCTGCCGCCAACCCCGTTGACCTGCCCACTGCCAACAGCAGTATTCGCAAGGATCCGCGTGTATCTGCTGTTATTACCTCTGCTGGCAATCCTCACCGGATGCTCGGCACAGGCAGCCAGAACCCAGGAACTGTTGGCCACAGATTTTCAGCATCTGGATGATCAGGCCCTGCTGCTACACTATTACGAAGTTGAGGATCAGATCGATCTGATTGAGCAGCGGCGCACATCCCCTGCTGTCAGCCTGGGTTTTGGCCTGGGCAGCTATGGCGGTCGCAGTTCTGTCGGCGGCGGTGTCGGGGTCAGTACTCCTGTTGGTCAACCGGAATCAGGTGCCGACCTGCGGGCCCATCGTAACCGGGTGCGACTGGAATTGCAGAGACGCGATATCACTCCTTGATGGCTATCCACTGTACTCCGGAACAGGTTGGAAACTCGAGATGCGGATCCCTAACAATCTGGATCCTGTGACTGCGGGCAGGATGACACAGACATTACTATCAAGAACAGGGGCCTGTTGTCGATCAGGGCGAAGTCGCAGAAGCTATTTCCTGTTTTTTAGTTCTTAAGACCAACAGATTTCGAAAAGACTTTAGTACATTACTGAGGTTTTTCATCCAAATCAGCTACAGACACCGCACTGACAGCACCCCGGCGTGCAGGGTGGAGTCAGACGCTGCTCGGCAGCACGCTCATATTCACGCCACAGATATTCACGCCGCACGCCGGAATCGATGATCTCCCAGGGAAAGGTTTCTTCCTTATCACGCTCCCGGGTCAATTCACCTTTCAATGACAATTGTGAAGCGGCACAAAGCTGCTTCAGGTTCTTTCCTTTTGCCAGTTCCGGCAACATCTGCGCCGCCCTGCGATCAGCACGTGCGAGAAAGCCCTGAAGCCTTGCCAGCCGTATCGACTCCAGCATGAATCTGGTATTCGGTATACGACTGCAGGCAGACTGCAGAAAGCGCCCTTTTTGCTTCAGCGACTTTTCCCCCTCCATCCCTGCCCACTGAAAGGGAGTAAAAGGTTTGGGAATAAAGGGATTGACACTGACTGTAAGACTGCCGATCGTTCCGGTTTTTCTGCCATTGTCCCGGCGGATAGCGGCAATCTGTTGCACCAGGTCAAGCATCGCTTCAATATCAGCCATCTCCTCGAAAGGCAGCCCGACCAAAAAGTACAGCTTCAGATGCCGGATACCACCAGCACAAAGCAACTGTACCGCGGAAAGGATCTGCTCCTCACTGAGCCCCTTGTTAATCACATTGCGCAGGCGCTGGCTGCCTGCCTCCGGAGCAATAGCAACGGTCGCATGACCTGCCTCCCTGAGCAGAGCCACCGTAGAAGCGTCAATAGCATCGAGACGCAGACTGGCGACCGCGATCTCACCTTTTCTGGCGATAATCTCCTGTTGCAAGG
>JAWLDI010000045.1:0-17507 GCA_041686715.1 Pelovirga sp. | reverse complement strand
TTTTGGGGATAAGTGCATGGAACCGGTAATGTTCTGCATGAGATACGGTGCCGAACAGTTTGCTGGTGAAATCGTCAAGGGCGATAACAAAGATGTTTTTCTTCATGCGTCCCTCCAATGGTGCACTGTTTACTGGAAATATATCAGGTCCAGGCGGTCTTTCAACCGGCGACTAAAAACACTTCAAAGAGGGAATTTATGTCGCGAGCAGATCAGTAGAGCGTTGTCATCGCGAGTCAAATGCTTAAGTGGGCCTGTCCTTCACTGAAAGATGATGCGAATTATACTAGAATGGTTATCTGTCCGGGGTATCTCGACAACTCTCCCTTGCCAAAGTCTTTTATGTTGGTACACTTGCATCGACTATTCACTTTTTTCTACCAAGGAGGAACATACGATGAAAGGCAACGAAAAGTTGATCACATCACTGAATACCCGGTTGATGGAAGAGTTAACCGCAATCAACCAGTACTTTGTTCATGCAGAACTGTGCGAGGACTGGGGATACGAGAGCCTTCAGGCGACTATCAAAGAACGTTCCATTGCCGAAATGAAGCATGCCGAGAAACTGATCGAACGGATTCTGTTTCTGGAAGGACAGCCGATTGTTTCCAAGCTCGACAAGATCTCCATCGGTAAATCAGTAGATCAGATGCACCAGTATGACTTGAATGCTGAAGACGCGGCAATCAAGGGGTATAACGAAAGTATCCGTCTGGCTGCCGAGGTGGGAGATAATGGCACCAAAACCATACTCGAAGAAATTCTCAAGGAGGAGGAAGAGCATCTTGATTGGCTGGAAACCCAGCAGGAACAGATCGAGCAGATGGGGCTTCAGCTTTACCTGACGGAAAAGATCCGCTGAACCTTGTTCTCTGAGATGCCTGTCATGGGGACTATTAAAGGGGAATGCCCCGTGACAGGCAAAGAAATTGCCGCATGGAAAAAATACAATCTGACTATAGCCACTCTTGCGTTGATGTATATTGCCCCCTCCCCCTGGTGGAGAAGGTCGGGGGGAGTCGGCGTTTTTGACCGCTTTTGACCACCAAGAAAGGGTTCAGGCGGAAGGTCAGTGCGGATCCGGCAAATACGATGTGTTGACCAACAGAAAGGGTTGCAGCGATGAAGGTCTTTATTACTGGCGGAACGGGGTTTATCGGTAATGAAGTGGTGAGGCAACTCATCGATCAAGGTCATGAGGTCGCTGCACTGGTGCGGTCCGGCTCCGAGGGCAAGCTGGATACGAAGCAGTCGGAGCGAGTTAAAATCCATCCGGGTGACGTTACCGAGCCTGATAGTTTGCCGCAGGCCATGCAGGGCTGTGATGCGGTGATCCATCTTGTCGGAATCATAAGAGAATTTCCTGACAAAGGAGTGACCTTCGAGCGTTTACATGTTGAAGGCTCCCACCATGTTATACAGGCCGCAACAACTCAGGGAATCAAGCGCTACCTGCACATGAGCGCCAACGGTACCCGCCTGGATGCGAACACCAAATATCATCAGACCAAGTGGCAGGCAGAACAGTTTGTGCGCGATGCCGCGTTGGACTGGACCATCTTGCGTCCTTCCCTGATTTTTGGTCGTGGTGGTGAATTTGTAGAAATGCTGGCGGATCTGATTCGAAAACTGCCGGTTGTGCCGGTCATCGGTGATGGGCAGTATCGTATGCAGCCGGTGAGCGTTCATCAGGTTGCCGAAACGTATGTCAAAGCCCTTACTCTGCCGGAAACTGCCGGGCAGATTTATCATTTAGGAGGCTCTGACAGTTACACCTATGATGAAATTCTTGATCTGACGGGTAAGGCCCTTGGAAAAGACAAGGTCCGCAAAGTGCATCAGCCGGTATCCATGGTCAAGCCCTTCGTCAAGCTGCTGGAAGATTTCAAAAAATTTCCTCTGACCCAGGATCAGTTGACCATGTTGCTCGAAGGCAATGAATGTGATATTCAAGATTGGGTAGAAGCCTTTTCAATCCAGCCGGTTTCTTATGCGGAGGGCGTTGACGCGTGTTTTGAAGGATAAAGACAGTTGCCTGCAGCAGAAGAGTCATGCAAACCCACTGGGTCTGACTGTGGGCAACCCCCACGAAGAACAGACCCAGATCGGTCCGCAAGCCCGGAAAGATTTCATGCTGGTACTGCATATGGGCAGGTGAGGGTTCCCGGAATTCAGTCTGCTGCTGCCCTGGCGGCCATCAGCCACTGATCCCAGACTCCTCGGTTTGCGGTAATCCATTCAGCAGCATGCCGTTCGATGTCCTGTTGTGATTTTTCGCCATTCTGCATCCTGGTATTCTGTTCATTGATGTCCTCAAGGGGCAGAGTGAACAGTTCAAAGAACTTTTTTGCCGGTGGATTAGTCTTCAAAAAGTCCCGGTTTGCTACCATGCGGATATCAGCAACCACAAATCCCAACTCAGCAGGATCGGTCACGGCACCCTTGACCCCGGCAACAACCATCCTGTCAGCGGCTTCCTTTTCGACGGGTCGGGGTTTGATTTCCGGTACGTTAATCCAGACGACGTCTTCTCCCGGTTTAAATTGAAAAATGGTCCAGTTCGGTGCCCAGGTATAGAAGAATACCGGCTCGCCGGAGCGGTAGCGGGCCAGGGCGTCCGCCATGCTGGCCGTATAGCCCGCTTTGATGGGCTTGATATGATCATGCATGTCATAGATGTCCAGATGATAGGATATGGTCTTTTCACAACCCCATCCGGGCGGACAGGCGACCAGGTCGGCTTTGCCGTCGCCGTTGGCGTCAAAGGCTTCTTTTACTTCACTACGCTTGAAGTCGTCCAATGAAGTAATGCCGAATCTGTCAGCATCCCGTCTGGACACCAGGTAGCCCTGTAGCCCTCCTGATTTGACAATATAGCCGAGTACCTCAATCTGCTTCATAGCCCGTTCGGAAATATGTTCATTGTGCATCGGAAACCAGCCATTCGCCCAGTAGTCCACATCACCCAGTGCTAATGACTGATAGAAAAGAGGGTTCTGTAATTCCTTGGGAGTTTCTACTCGATAGCCTAATTCTTCGAGACCGGCACGGACCAGGGCCTCCTGAAAATATCCCGTGTTCCAGGTGGCACGCCCCGGCTGAACAGTCACTCCTGTTCCTGGTTCAAGTTCGGTGGCTGACACCGGAAATGGAATAAGCAGTAGCAGAGCCAAAAAAAAGTATCGAGACATACGCTTTCCCCCTGTCTGTAAATACGTTTTCATCTGATTTCGACGCGACTTATACCCTGAACAACCACGGCGACTGCTGCCGATGCTGTTCCTCAAAAGCATTGATGGCCGACACCTTTTCCAGTGTCAGAGCAATGTCGTCTAATCCCTCCAGCAGGCAATGTTTACGAAACGGATCGATATCAAAACGGTAGCTTGTTGCTTCCGGAGTCGTGATCGTCTGCTGTTCCAGGTTAATCGTCAGTTGGTAGCCGGGGGTGGTTTCTACTTCGTGGAACAGCAGATCCACCTTCTCACTCGGCAGAACGATGGGCAGGATGCCGTTCTTAAAACAGTTGTTATAAAAGATGTCGGCAAAGCTCGGAGCGATAATGACCTTGAAACCGTAGTCAAGCAGGGCCCAGGGCGCGTGTTCACGTGAAGAGCCGCAACCGAAATTGGCCCGGGTAAGAAGAATCCGGGCGCCGGCATAGCGTGGTTTATTGAGGATAAAGTCAGGATTGACAGCACGCTTGCTGCAGTCCATAGCGGGTTCGCCATGATCGAGATAGCGCCATTCATCGAACAAAAATGGACCGAATCCTGTCCGCTTGATTGATTTCAGAAACTGTTTGGGGATGATCGCATCGGTGTCGACGTTGGAGCGATCCAGGGGGGCAACCATACCGGTAAATGTTTGAAAAGGGTTCATGCCAGCACCTCCAGTTGACGAACATCGATAAAGTGACCGGTCACCGCAGCGGCGGCAGCCATGGCAGGACTGACCAGGTGGGTGCGCCCTCCTTGTCCCTGACGCCCTTCAAAATTGCGGTTTGAGGTTGACGCACAGCGTTCCCCCGGCTTGAGGCGGTCATTATTCATTGCCAGGCACATGGAACAGCCCGGTTCACGCCATTCAAAGCCGGCCTCAACGAAAATTTTATCAAGGCCTTCGGCCTCCGCCTGTTGCCTGACCAGTCCGGAGCCGGGAACAATCATCGCCTGCTTGATGGAACCTGCTACCTTGCGCCCTTTGACTACGGTGGCAACGGCACGCAGATCTTCAATACGACCGTTGGTACAGGAACCGATGAAGATGATTTCAGGGCGGATGCTGGTCATCGGGGTGCCTGGGGTCAGACCCATATAATTAAGGGCGTTGATCATCCCTTCGCGTTTGACCGGATCGGGTTCATTCTGCGGATCGGGAACGCAGGCGTCGATGGTCACCACCATTTCCGGTGAAGTGCCCCAGCTGATCTGGGGTTGCAGGTCGCGGGCATCGATGCGGACGACGCGATCGAATTCGGCGTCGGGATCACTGCGGAGCTCCTGCCAGGCCGTTGCCGCCTGCTCCCACAGAGAGCCGGTCGGGGCAAAGGGGCGTCCCTTGATATAGTCGATGGTGCTCTGATCAACGGCGATCAGGCCGGCCCGTGCTCCTGCCTCAATACTCATGTTGCAGATGGTCATACGCCCTTCCATCGACAGGCTGCGGATGGTCGAGCCGCCGTATTCGATAGTGTAGCCGGTGCCGCCGGCGGTGCCGATGCGGCCGATAATCGCCAGGACAATATCTTTTGCCGTCAGGCCCGGCGGCAGCTCACCATTGACCTCGATCAGCATCGATTTGGATTTTTTCTGGATCAGGCACTGGGTGGCAAGCACGTGTTCGACCTCGGAGGTGCCGATACCGAAGGCCAGAGCGCCAAAGGCACCGTGGGTCGCGGTATGGGAATCCCCGCAGACAATGGTCATGCCGGGCAGGGTCGCTCCCTGTTCCGGGCCGATGACGTGGACAATTCCCTGGCGCGGATCATCCATGGTGAACAGGGTGATGCCGAATTCTTTGCAGTTTTTTTCGAGGGTTTCGATCTGCAGACGTGAAATCGGGTCGCTGATGCCGGCAGCACGATCTTTGGTCGGGACATTATGATCGGGCACGGCCAGGTTGGCATCAGTGCGCCAGGGTTTGCGTCCGGCCAGTCGCAGCCCCTCAAAAGCCTGGGGGGAGGTGACTTCATGCAACAGCTGGCGGTCAATGTAAAGCAGACTGGTGCCATTATCGTCGTGACTGACGAGGTGGGTATCCCAGAGTTTGTCGTACAGAGTTTTCGGCATGGATGGTCTCCTTCAACATGCAATGATCTAATTCAATAGATGAGGTTGTTTATGTATAGCACCATCAGTCTAGCCAAAGTCTGTCTTGATGGGTAGTGCTGTGATAAAAAAAACAAGTGTGGCGCTGATTGCATCATAACTTGCCTTATGATGGTTCTTTTGTTAATAGTAACGGTTGTATTAATCGGAATAATGACCCTCTGGGAGATTTGAATATGGGATTGATGACTGGAAAGCGTGGAATCATTTTTGGTGTTGCCAATGATAAAAGTATTGCCTGGGGGATTGCTCAGCAGCTGCGGGCGGCGGGTGCTGAACTGGCCTTTACCTATCTGAATGGGTCCCTGGAAAAGCGGGTGCGGCCGTTGGCACAGAGTCTGGATTCCACCATTATTCTTCCCTGTGATGTCCAGAACGAAGAAGAGATGGTCGCGGTTTTTGATCAGCTGAAACAAGCCTGGGGCACCGTCGATTTTGTCGTTCATGCGGTTGCCTATGCCAACCGCGAAGATTTGAAAAATCCCTTCAGTCAGACCAGCCGCGAAGGTTTCCGTCTGGCATTGGATGTCAGCGCCTATTCGCTGATCTCCATGACCCGGTGTGCCCTGCCGGTGATGACGGCGGGGGGCAGCATTGTTACCATGACCTACCTTGGTTCCGTGCGGTCTGTTCCCGAATATAATGTTATGGGCGTTGCCAAAGCGGCTCTCGAGTCGTCAGTGCGTTATCTGGCGGCGGAGCTGGGGGAGCAAGGGATCCGCGTCAATGCGGTCTCGGCCGGGCCCATCAAGACTCTTGCCGCTTCCGGCATTGCCAATTTTAAAGAAAAACTGCGGGTAGCCGAAGAACGCTCGCCGTTAAAACGTCTGGTAACCCAGGAAGATGTCGGTAAAGCTACACTTTATCTGCTCTCTGATCTGGCGACCGGGGTAACTGGCGAAATTCATTACGTTGACGGCGGATTCAACTTCAATGCCGGTTAGCCTCAGTTGTCGCCCGGATCCTTTTATAAAGGCCCCGATTGGGGCCTTTCATCGTTTGATGGCCAGCTATGATCGAGGGTAAAACGACCGGTCTCAAGGCCGGACAGATCAAGGCGCTGGAACGCATCTACCGGCGCAAGGTCCCCGTCAATGAACTGATTGGTGCCGATCTGGGGCGGTATCTTGCCGAACTGTCCCGTGAGTTGGAGCGTCAGATCGGGGTAATCATTGATCGCGCCGGCATCATCCACTACGTTATTGTCGGTGACGATCGGGAAATTGTTATCCCTGATCTGACCCGTTTCGGTCTTGGACGCAGCGGCCTGCGCGGCCTGCGCTGTGTGCATACACATCTCAAGCAGGAGCCCCTCAACCAGGATGATATCGCCGACCTTGAGTTGTTACGCCTTGATCTGATGGCCGCTATCGGGGTACGTACAGATGGACTGCCCGGCTCCGTTGTTTATGCCCATCTTCTTCCTACCCGGGATAAAGCTCAGATAGAAACCGTCAGCCTGAACGACTTTCATCGTCTCAAGTTGGATTTTTCCGCGTTCATCCAGGCGCTCGATCAGGAGATGGAAGGGCTTGCTGCAGAAACCATCGATCTGAGCGATGGTCGTGAGCGCGCCCTGCTGATTTCTGTTGCCCAGGCGGGGCGTGAAGTAGTCGAAGCGTCGCTGGCGGAGCTGGAAGAATTGGCGCGAACGGCAAATCTGCTGGTAATTGATCGGGTAATACAGCGGCCCCGGCAGTTGAACCCCCGCTACCTGGTCGGATCGGGAAAGCTGCGTGAGATTATTATCCGGGCGCTGCAACAACGGGCGACCCTGCTGGTGTTTGATCAGGATTTGAGCCCGAATCAGATTCGCTCGATTTCCGAGATTACCGAGATGAAGGTGCTTGATCGCACCCAGTTGATTCTCGATATCTTTGCACGTCGTGCCCAATCCCGTGATGGCAAGGTCCAGGTCGAGTTGGCGCAGCTCAAATACATTCTACCCCGCCTTACCGGAAAAGGGACCGCTATGTCGCGTTTGATGGGCGGCATCGGTGGGCGTGGACCGGGGGAAACAAAGCTGGAGATTGATCGCCGGCGTATTCGTGATAAAATCCGGCGTCTGGAAAAACAGCTTGATGGACTTGGACGGGGGCGGGTACAACGCCGGCAGAAAAGGATTCGCGCCGGTTTACCGATTGTGTCGATTGTCGGTTATACCAATGCCGGGAAATCGACTTTATTAAATGCATTGACACAGAGTGATGTTTTTACCGAAAATCTTCTGTTTGCAACATTGGATACGGCAACCAGACGTTTACGTTTTCCTTTGGATCGGGAAGTGATTATTACCGATACTGTCGGGTTTATTCGTGACCTGCCTGAGAGTCTTGTCGGCGCATTCAAAGCAACCCTGGAAGAACTGGAGGATGCCGATCTGCTGCTGCATCTGGTTGATCTGTCCAACCCGGGCTATGAACAACAGATCAGAGCCGTTGAAAAAACCCTGGACGATCTCAATCTGGGCAGCAGTAAACGATTGCTGGTCTTTAACAAGACGGATCAGGTGCCGGCCGATGAGCTTCCGCACCTGTGTCGTCGTTTTCATGCTATTCCGATCTGTGCCCTTGATCGTGAGAGTTTTGGCCCCCTGTTGGCAGAGATGCAACGGCGTTTCTGGCCGGAAGAGGGTATCTCCTCCAATTGCCCTGACGAATGATCCAGCCGGCAACCTTCTTGTGCGGATGTTTGTCTAGAAGTGCCGATGCTTCACTGAGTCAGTTCAACACACATTGATAGGCAGACTTGATGGTGAAACGTAATTTGTTGTTATTTTTGCTGGCTGTAATTTTGAGCGGTTGTCAGTTCGGTACCGCCGTCGGGCCCACAGGTGATACGCCTGTTGCGACCCGGCAAATGGTGCTGGAGGTTGAGATAGAGCCTGTTATTGCGCCTTCTGAGCCTGATCCTGTGCTGGTCAACTCAGCTCTTGCTGTCAAGGAGTTGTCCAACGGTCTACCTGAACCGGTCGGCAGTTTTCTTCAGCAGCGGTTGCTTCCTTATTCAGGCGACTTTCCCTTGAGTGACCATCGGCGGGTAAAAGAGTTTCTTGATCGTTATCAGCACCATCAGAAGAAGACCATGGTGACCTGGTTGCAACGCTCCGGTCGTTATATCCCCAAAATGCAGCTGGTGTTCGCCAGTGAAGGGGTGCCTCTCGATCTTGCCTATCTGGCCATGATTGAGTCGGGATTCAACGTTCGGGCCTACAGTTGGGCTCATGCTGCCGGTCCCTGGCAATTTATTGAAAGTACCGGGCGGATGTACGGACTCAACAACGACTGGTGGCAGGATGATCGTCTCGACCTTGAACGCTCGACCCGGGCGGCCGCTCGTTTTCTGAAGGACCTCTATAAGCGTTTCGATGGTGATTGGTACCTGGCTGTCGCGGCCTACAATGCTGGCCCCGGGCGTGTTTCGCAGGCTGTACGTGCGAGTGGCAGTCGTGATTTTTGGGATCTGGCTGACGGCCATGTGTTAAGAGCTGAGACAATCGAGTATGTCCCTAAGCTGCTTGCCGCTCTTCATTTAATCAGTGACCCTGAAGATTATGGATTTGCCGATCTGAAACTGGCAGCCCCCATCGATTATGAAGTGGTGCAGGTGGCAACCCAGACCGATCTGGAAATTGTTGCCGAACTCAGTGGTGCCGATTATGAGCAGATCAAGGATCTTAATCCCGCATTGAAGCGCTGGTCAACTCCTCCGGGTATGAACAATTATCAGGTTCGGGTTCCGGTAGGAACAGCAGAAAGGTTTAATCGTCTTTATGCCGCACTGCCGGCAGAGCAACGTATTCGCTATCACCGTCATCAAATCCGATCCGGAGATACCCTGCTGCAACTTGCGCAACGCTATCAGATACGGGTTGATGATATCATTGCATTAAATAATATCAGTAATCCGCTGGCACTGCAGATCGGTAGAGACCTCATCCTGCCTCTGCGCGAAGGCTTCAGCCAGCGCCCGGTGGAATCGCTGGCTGACAGTTACGAGCGTAGCCGGCGCCGCAGCTACAAGGTCCAGTCAGGTGACAGCATCTGGTCCATAGCGAGGCGCTTTGACGTTACCCAGAAACAGTTGCGGGTCTGGAACCACCTCGGCTGGAGCAATATGCTGCGTCCCGGCCAGGTCTTAGTGGTTTCCCGGCCATCGAATCAAGTGCCACCACCAGCTACCACTGAGCAGCCGACAACGAGGATGACTTACAAGGTTGAACCCGGTGATACCCTGTGGGGAATCGGGCGCAGATTTGCCATTAATATTGATCAGATTCGTCAGTGGAATGACTTGGCCCGTGAGCATATTCTGCGACCCGGGCAGGAACTTACGTTAATCGTTCCGGCAGGTCGCCAGGGATAATCAGCACATGTTGATGTTTTTTTAGATAACCCTTTTTTTTGACTTTTGCCAGGCAGGTTGCTATAAGGGCCTCGCTGCTAATATCGTTGCCCGGCAGCCAACTCTCCGTTCGAAATTTTAGTTTAAAGGATGTTCAGGCCATGCTTAATATGTTGATTTCACTGACTGCATCAATATTTACCACCGCCTTGATGCTACGTTTTGTAACGGACAATAGCTGGATCGCCATGGCCGTTTCAATGGTGGTTTTCCTGGCATCTTTTATCCTTATTACCCGTATTGTCATGAAAAAAGTCGGTCAGTTGATGCAATCGGCGCAACGCGACGTGCTGGCCAATCGTGGCGATCGAGCGATTAAAACCTTGAAGGATGGCCTCAAATACGGCAACTGGCAGTTTTATGTCAAACCCCAGATATTTGCCCAGATTGGCAGTATTCACTATCTTAAGCGGGAGTTTAATGAAGCGCTTCCTTACCTGGAAAAAGGCTTTGTTCGCAACTGGGTGAGCATGTCAATGCTTGGTATTAGCTACATGAAAAAAAACAAGCACAGTAAGATGCGTGCTGCCTTCGAAAAAAATATGACCGGCAATAAAAAGGAACCGATGGTTTACGCCCTGTACGCCTATTGTCTGGAGCGCATCGGCGAGCGGGCAAAAGCTATTGAGATTCTCCGGAAAGGCGTAAAAAAAACCGGCGGTGACGAGCGTCTCAGTGAAAATATTACACTGCTTGAAGCAGGTAAAAAGATGAAAATGAAGGGTTTTGGCGATGCCTGGTATCAATTTCACCTGGAAAAGCAGGGCGCCATCATCAAGAAGCAGACCAAGGCCATGACCGGGCGCCGCAAGCAGGTTCTCAGGTAGCTGAATATGCCAAAGAAAAAAAAGATCGTTCATAAAAAACAACTTCCCGGCCCCTTCAGTTCTTTGAAGGGGTTTGCTGTTTCTGAAACATTAGCTTCTTCACCAACGTCTGCAACAGCTGTTGGCAGTCAAAAGTCGATGTCTGATGATATCGATTTCGATTCCCATATGGCCAGTCTGGGCGTTCGCTCACTCGATAGGGATGAACCGGTTGCTGAGAATGCCGCGGCCACTGAGGATGTTGCGCCCGGACAATCTGCGGAGGAAGATACCTTTCTGGCGGCAATGCGACAACTGGAAGTTCAGTTCAACGATTCCGTGATCGAAAATGATCACAGAGCAACACCTGTCAAGCATCCGCCGCGACGTATGAAGCAGCTTAGCAAAGGAACCCTGGTGCCCCAGGCAACCCTTGATTTGCACGGTGTCAAGCGTCAGGAGGTTGCTGCAAAGCTGTCGGCGTTTATTACCAATGCGCGCTATCATGGTTGGTATGTGCTGCTGGTCATTACCGGTAAGGGGCTGCACTCGACAGAAGGAAAGGGCGTTTTGCGCCACTGCGTAGAGGACTTTCTCCAGGGCCAGGGGCGTGGGCAGGTTGCAGAATGGGGGGTGGCGCCACGTCAATACGGTGGTGACGGGGCTGTTGTCCTGTTCCTCCGTCGACGTACCTGAGGACGCTTCGTTATTCGGTAGATGTGTCCCTTGCTTTGACCTTTTTGCTTGGTCTGCTCATTTGATACGTTCTGCGAACAGCTCAAGATTGATATCGACGTGGAAAATATTCCTGTGATTGACGATTATCATCGATACAGCGGCATTCATCTTTCGATGACCGATCTTATGTGCTAAATTCAACAGTCTGGTTACCCGTTTTCATCAAGTTGCGTGGTGCAGAGAACCCGCCTCCCTGCTTCAGGGTAGCGCTTGTTCCCCGTGGGCTATCCATGGCGACAGCCCCCCTGCAGAAGGGCATCCGGACCTCTGCTTCCGGTGTTACTTGAACTGGTCAACTCCGCGCTGAAAGAGTTTATGGCAATGGCATCAGACAAAAACCAGACCCTGGATTTCATTATTGATCGTGCTTTAAAGGCGCTTTCTACTGTTGATTCTCAATGGCAGGCAGGTAATCATGCACTGCTGGCGTTGCAGGCACGACACCAGGAAGGAACCTTCCGTTTGGCCATCCTCGGGCAGTTCAAGCGAGGTAAAAGTACTTTTCTCAATGCCCTGCTCGGGGATGACCTGCTGCCGACAGACATCCTGCCGGTAACTGCGATCCCGACCTTTATTCGATCGGCAAGCACGCTGACCGCAACAGTGCTGTTTGAGAATAACCAGGCCCCGGTCTCTTTTAACGAAAGTCAGGGTGAAGATCTTGCCGATTTTCTCCATCATTATATTACCGAAGCAGGCAATCCGGATAACCATCGCCAGGTTGAGCGGGTGGAAATAGGACACCCGGCAGCTATCCTTGAACAGGGTGTCGTGTTGGTTGACACGCCGGGGGTCGGTTCGACCTATCGTCACAATACCGAGGTGGCCTACCAGATTCTTCCTCATTGTGACGCCGCTTTGTTTCTGGTTTCACCGGATCCTCCTATCACCGAGGCGGAAATAAAATATCTGCGTGAAATCAGTGAATTGCTGCCGCGTACTTTTTTTCTGTTGAACAAGGTCGATATTCTTGAAGAAAAAGAAAAAACCGCTTCCTTGACTTTTCTCGCTGATCAATTGAAGCCGATCTGCGATGCTGCCCCGCAGATCCTTCCAGTATCGGCCAGGGACGGGTTAAACGCCCGGCTGCAACATAATAGTGACAAGTGGAAACAGAGCGGCATGTATCAGGTCGAACAAAATCTGATCGACTTTTTTGCCCGGGAAAAGCAGCAGACCCTGGAATTGTCATTACGCCGGCGCGTCAACGATCAGCTCAATACCCAGATAATGCACCTGCAGTTGTCCCTCGAAGCGTTGCGTTTACCGGAAGCTGATTTAAAACAAAGAATCGATCAGTTTCGTGACATTCTGCCCGATATCGAGCGGGAAAAACAGGCGTCGGCAGATGTGTTGAGCGGTGACTTGCAACGTGTTCTGACTTCTCTGAGCCAACAGGTTGAGGCGACTCGATCAGCAGCGAAAGAGCGGATTCTGCCTCTGGTCGAGGAGCAGATTCAATCAACAGCAGACACGGAGGAGCTGGAAAGGCGCGTACGCGAAATTGTGGCGGCTGAACTGCCGGTATTTTTTGCGCCGGCGATGCGTCGGGTCGATGATGCTGTCCGGCGGCAGGCTATCGATATCCTCGCGCTGCACCAACATCGCTGCGACAGACTGATTGAGCAGGTCAGGAAGACCGCCGCAGAGCTCTTCAATATTCCTTATCATGCTCCTCTGGTTGATCGTGTATACGCTCATTTTGACCCGCCGAGCTGGAGCCAGGACCTCTTCATTTCGGATATGGATCCGCTTGGACAAAAGTTGTCACGCAAACTGATGACCAAAAGATTCAGACACCGGCGTACTGTTCAACGTCTGCGTGATCAGACCCATAAGCTTCTCAATGAAAATACCGAACAGATAAACTGGGCTCTTAGACGTGGTCTGGATGAAAGTTTTCGTCGTTTCGGTTTTCAGCTTGATGAGCAGCTTGACAACGTTATCGCTGCGACCAGGGCAGCGATGGATATTGCTCTGCAGCAGAAATCCAGTCGGCAGCAGCAGCTGGAAGAGCAGATCAAGGTACTGGAAGGCGCCATTAACGATCTGCAGTTTCTTGCCGGGGAGTGTTCTCAAGAAGAAAAACAACGCTAAAGGTGTTTTATCTGTGCAGTACCGGGACGAAAGTTCTGCGGGCTGGTAGTGTCGAATAATGACAACTCTTCTTGTCGGAGTGTTCTCTGCAGACTAAAAAACGCCCCGTCGGTGTTACCAACGGGGCGTTTTTTAGTCCAGCGGATGTCGCTTAAAGATCTTGATTATTCGCAAAGGTCGATCTTTATATCCCAGTTCTTGATGCGCATGGTGCCGTTAGCAGCCAGATTCTGCTGCATCTTGAAGGCGCGGTCAAACAGCTGCGGTTCGTGGCCGACACCCTTGGCCAGACATTCCTTTGTGGCCATTTCGAGGTAGTCATGCAGGATTGGCTTGTACTCCGGGTGGGCACATTTGTCGATAATGAGTTTGGCACGTTCTTTCGGGGCAACGCCACGCAGATCTGCCAGACCCTGTTCGGTAACGACCACGTCGAGGTCATGTTCAGTGTGGTCGATATGCGGTGCTTTTGGCACGACGCAGGTAATGCCCAGAGGGTCAGTTTTGCTCGGCCGGCTTGATGGCGTGTGCATGATTTTCAGGTAGCCGTTGCGCAGGTAGTCACCGGAACCACCAAGGCCGTTGATCATACGGGTACCGCCGACGAGGGTTGAGTTGGCATGGGCATACATGTCGATTTCAACCGGGGTGTTCATGGCGATGACGCCAAGGCGACGGATCGGTTCCGGCGCATTTGAAATCGACAGGGGGCGCAGAACGATCTTGTCGAAGTATTTTTCCCAGTTATCAAAGAAGCGAGGAAACCCGGGGGTTTCTGACAGCGACAGGGAACAGGCCGAGGCGTAGTTCAAGTTGCCGCCGTCGAAGAAATCAAGCATTGTGTCCTGCAGAACCTCGGTGTAAACCGACAGATTGGAGAAGGGTCCTTTGGCGAGCCCACCAACAACCGCGTTGGCAATAGAACCTACGCCCGATTGCAATGGCAGCAGATTTTCCGGGAGGCGTCCCATTTTAATTTCATGGGCAAAGAATTCCATGATGTGTGCCGCAATCGCTTCTGAAGTGTCGTCCATCTCGGCAAAGGCGCGGCCTTTATCACGATGCTTTGATTCCACTACGGCGATGATTTTGTCAGGGTCACAGGGTACATAAGGTGAGCCGATACGGCTTTGGGCTTCGGTAATCAAAAATGGTGCCCGATTCGGCGGCTTCTGCTGCATATGGATGTCGTGCATCCCTTCAAAAGAGGGTTGCCCGGTGTTGACCTCAATAATGATTTTATCACACAGGTGCAGGGCTTCAGCGACAATGCCACACGAGCTGGTCAGCGCCAGGCCACAGTCTTCGGCGATCGCAGAAACCTCAACAATGCCGATGTCGTAACGCCCATTTTCGGTATAAAAACCATACCCGGCATCCTGGGCAAAGAGACCAAGGTGCTTATCACCCATGCGGATGCGGCCTTCGTTGATGCCTTTGGCAATGTTTTTGCCGGTCTGATAGGGCCAGCGGCGATCTATCATATCCAGGGTTGCCCAACGATCTTCGGTCTCGGCACCGACAGATGCGCCAATAAAGAGATTGAACTTCCATTTACCCTGCAGATTGTTGGCTTCTACATGGTCTGCCAGCGCAATGGGAACAGCCTTGGGGTAGCCTGCCGGAGTAAAACCGGACCACAAGAGGTTTTGTCCCGGCTTGAAAAACTCAATGCAGTCTTCCGCAGACATGGTCTTATTGAGCAGGGATTTTCGACGCACACGATCCTGTAGGGTTCCGAATTCGGACATTCTCTCTCCTCCTGTAGGTGGAATAAAGGGTGCAGTGGGCACCTGTTAGAGCGCTGTTAAAACAGTGCTATGTTCAATGGTGCAAATTCTAATATGTTGATTTTGATAGACAAAAAAAAATTAAAGCCGGTTTTGGAGGTGCTTGATCAGGTTCCATTGTCCAGCTTAAAAATAACAGCGTTTCTTATATAATGCTGAAGTTCGGTAAGTCAAGGGAAAATATGGGCCCCAGGTTTTAAATTATCACTTCTGGTAAAAAAAATGACAAGGCTTCCGTCTGCTCTGCGTTAGTCCAAGGTGAATCAGTCTGCTTATTTTTCGACGGGGAGCATTTTAACAGCGTTATCGTGATAATCGCTGGTTGGGAAGTCCTCAACCAGTTGCTCCAAAACCTGCTGGGCCTGGTCGTTTTTGCCGGCCCCTATGTAGGCGCGACCGAGAAAAAACAAGGCTTCGTCGCGGAAATAGTAGTCAGGAAATTTACTAAGGATATTTTCCAGACGCTCAATAGCGGCCTGGTATTCTTTGCGCTGCAGATAAAATCTGCCGACGTAGACTTCATGATCTGCGAGCCGGGTGCGGGCGCGCAGGGCCAGTTGAGCGGCCTGGTCAGCATTCAGATCGTCGGGATATTTGCGCAAGAACTCTTCGAAGGTATTTAATGCCATGCGGGCATTGGTTTGATCGCGGTCACGAGAAAGAATCTGGCGATAATAGCTCTGACCGAGGCGGAAGAGCACTGTTGGAGCGCGAGAGTCGTCCGGGTATCGGCGCAGGAACTCTTTATAGCTGACGGCGGCTTCAGAATAGCGTTCCGACACGAAATAGGTGTCGGCAATTTTCAGTTCCGCGAGCATGCTCAGTTCCGGGGTGTAGTAACTGTCTCGAACCTGCTCCCAGGCGCTGATAGCATCTTCCCAAAGGCCCTGTTCAAGCAGACGCTCAGCGGATTTAAATGATTTCATGGCGTCCTGTTCCGGCGTTTGTTGCGATTTGCCGCTACAGCCTGCTGTCAGAGTAATGAGTAACAAAATGCTGCAAAGTTTGAGAAATCCGGTCATATGACAAAAGCTCCCTGGCTGGAAATTCGACAATTGATGCAACCTACGGAATCCGCAATTTTTTGTCAATCTCTTCTACTGCTCTGACTGCAACAGCCTGCGGTTCACAAAACCCTATGTTGACAGTATCTTCTGCGTCATTGATAATAACCGGGTTTTTAATGGCAGTCTTTCTGTGGGGGGTTATGAAACTCATCTGCATCGGGGTTTTGGGTGGGCTTGGCTGTGTTACCCGCTATCTGTTGACCCTCTGGACTCAACATCTGGCCGGCCGTGACTTCCCTTATGGCACCTTGCTGATTAATGTGACCGGTTCGTTTCTTTTAGGGTTGCTGCTTACCATGGGTGTGCGTCAGTTCCCGGTTTCGCCGGATTTCCGTCTGGGGCTGTCGGTCGGCTTTCTCGGCGGTTTCACCACCTTTTCGACCTTTTCCTACCAGACCTTGGTGATGCTGGAGGAGGGCAGTTACTGGTCGGCGGGTGCAAATATTCTGTTCAATGTGATCCTGTGCCTCGTGGGTGTCTTTGCCGGAATGCTTGTCGCCCGCCAGCTTGCCTGAAAAGAGGAGGTTGCCCTGCAGCTGAAACAGAATTCAAGCCCGCATGGTCGCTTGAACCGGATCATTCCCTGGAGTCATGATCTCCTTGCCGAGGTTGTGTCCCCCGGTGACCTTGCTGTTGACCTGACGGCCGGTCGCGGCCGTGATACCCTCGCGCTATGGCAGCTGGTCGGTCAGGCGGGACAGGTCATTGCCTTTGATGTCCAGGCGGCGGCCCTTGAGGTGACACAACAATGTTTGCTCGATGCCGGAGCCCCGGTGCGGATAGCTTCAGAAGGTCATCTGCCGGTCCCCTTACAGTCGGGGATCGACCTGATCGGCGAATGCCACAGCCGTTATTCGGAAGTAGTGTCTACGGCGCCGGCAGCCATCATTGCCAATCTCGGCTATCTGCCCGGTGGCAATCAAGAGTTGGTGACGCAACCGGAAACCACGGTTGCAGCATTGGAGCAGGCTCTGGAGAGCCTTGTCATGGGCGGGCGACTGGCTGTCGTGGTTTATCCCGGGCATGCCGGAGGGCAGATCGAGGCCACCCGGGTGGGCGAATTATTTTCCGGACTTGACAACAGCATGTTCGATGTCCTGCAATGTCTTTTATGTAACCGTTATCAGGCTCCCGGTCTTTTTGTTGCTGAAAAAAGAACCGGAGTCGGGAGGGGAAGATGTTAAAGCGCCTGTTGCTGCTGATTGTTCTTGCTTGTTTCGTTTTGGCCGGCTGCGCTGCAACGCCGTCAAAAACTCCAGAAAATACTGCCTC
>JAWLDI010000044.1:0-17621 GCA_041686715.1 Pelovirga sp. | reverse complement strand
TATGGTCTATTGACACGTCTTTTGAAATAATGGTCCTTGTGCTATGAATAGGAGACGGTCATCACAGCGAGACAACTGCAAGCGAAAGGTTTTTTTTGATTCTATATACAGCGTTCAGAAATATTCATTTACCCTCTGTTCTTATTATTGTCCTGGCCCTGCTGAGCGGTTGCGTTGCTACCAACAGCAGGGTGTCGGACCCGGCAGTTGGTTCTGTTCCGGTTTCTGCTCTTCTGCTGGAGACCCAGCGCGCCGACCCGCGCTCGCGGGCGCTGTCAGCGTTTGTGCAGTTCCGCATGTCAGGTGCTGACGGCGACTGGGAAAAAGCCCTTGTCGACTTGAAGCAGGCAACGGCAGATGATCCCGATTCTGTTTATCTGCAACTGCTCCTTGCCAGAGTCTACCTCCATATGGAACGTCCTGACCCCGCTATTGCCCTGCTGAGCAGGCTACTGGAGAAAAACTCTGCGGTTCCCGACGCCCATCTGCTGCTTGGTGATATTTATGTCATGCAGCGCCGGTTTGCTGATGCTGTTGATCATTTCAATCGTGCGCTGGATCTGGAACCTGATAGTGAAACCCTTTATTTGCGTCTGGCCATGGCCTTTGTCCAGCTTGAGCAAAGTGACGAAGCTTTTGCCATCCTGGAGGAACTGCTGCAAAAACGTCCGGAGGCTGAACAGGCGATGCTTTCTCTGGCCCGTATCTATCGTGACAACCATCAGCCACAAGCAGCGATCCGGGTTTTTCAACGTTACCTGGAACGTCGACCTGAGCAGTGGTCGGTTATTCTCGAATTGGGTGAGTTGCTGGAACAGCAGGATATGAATGCAGCTATAAAACTGTACCAGCAGGCCCTTCACAAACACCCTGATGCGCATGTGCTCCGTCAGCAACTTGCCCAGCTCTATCTTGGCAGCCAGAAACCGCAACGGGCCCTTGAACAACTGCTGACTGTTCGGGCGCAGGTGCCGAGGTCATTACCTGGTAATCAGATTGGATTGCTGTATCTGCATATGAATCGCTGGCGGGAGGCGACAGATGAATTCCGCCAATTAATAGCCAGCGGTGAGGATACTGGTCAAAACCATTATTTTCTGGCCCTGGCGCTTATTGGCCAATCTAAAAACATGGCGGCAACAGAGCATTTGATAAAGGTGCAACCCGCGGATCCAACGTACCGGGAGGCCATGTTGCAGCTGGCTTATTTGTACCTCCAGGAAGATCAGGCGGATGCCGGGAAAGAACTGCTGATGCGGTTGCTGGATGAGGAGTTCAGGGACGTCGAGATTTATTATTACCTGGTGGCTTTTTTTCAACGTCAGGACGACATGATACGGGCGCAATATTATGCTGACGAAGCAGTAAATTTGTATCCGCAGGATGCGCGACTGTTATACCAACAGGGGATTCTGTTCGATGCGCAGGATAATCATCAGGCGGCTCTTGCAAATATGGAGCGAGTTCTGCAGATTGATGATTCCCATGCCGATGCGCTGAATTTTCTGGCCTATTATCAGGCACAAACCCATACGGATCTCGATCTCGCTCTCGAGCGCGCGAAGCGGGCACAGGAGTTAAAACCGGAGGGTTATATCGAAGATACTCTCGGCTGGGTCTATTTCAAGCTGGGGAAATATCCGCAAAGTCGAATTCACCTGGAACGGGCGATTGATCTGCAGCCTGACGATCAGGTGATTCTGGAGCATCTCGGCGACCTGTATGTTGCCATGGAGCTTTTTGAGGAGGCTGAACAGGCTTATCGTGAGGCTCTCAGGGTAGATCCTGCGGCTGGTGAAGTGCTGAAGAAACTAAACAAACTGCTTAGGGAGCCGGGGAAATGAAATACTGTCTGTTGCTGTTACTGGCACTTTTTGTAACGGCTTGTGCCCGCCCGCCCGAGCCCCTGTGGACCGATATTCCTGCCCCCGAAGTTCTGCTCGAGCGACTGTCTGCCCGGTCCGGCAAAATCACCAGCCTTGACCTGGCCGCATCGGTGTCCGTTACTACAGCAGGAAAGCACGTTTCCAGTCAGCAGTTTATTCTGGCAGAACATCCTGATCTTCTCCGTGTCGATGCCTTGAGCGGCTTTGGTCAACTGGTGATGCAGCTGGCAACAGACGGGGACTTTCTGTCAGTTTTTCTCAATACGACCAGTCCGCCGAAATTTTTTCACGGTCGTGCTACCAAAGAAAATTTTTCCCGTTTTGTCAGGCTGCCTTTACCGCCGGAGTTGCTGGTTGCGGTCATCCTGTACGATCCACCTGTGCTTGGCTACCAACAATCCCGGGTGAGCAGCAGCGGCGAACAGCTCGAATTGAACCTGTCTGACGGTTTTTTCAGCCAGACATTTTATTTTGACGGGCAGTTACAATTGGTCGGCACTGATTACATCGAGGATGGGAACGTTCTTTTTTCTGTTGAATATTCGCGTTTCTCTACCACAGATGATTTCCCGCGCCGGATAGAGGTGCGTATGCCGACGGAAGATGCGGTTCTGGCCATGCGCATCAGTGATCTTGTTTTGAATGCCGCCATCCCGGTCACCAAATTCAGTTTACAGGCGCCTGATGGGATTGACGTCGAGCCGATTCCATGAGCACTGATGAGGTAAATAATGCTGCGATTACTCTTTAGACGAAGTCTGCCTTGTCTGCTTTTTTTCTTCCTTCTGGCCTGTGATCGCCAACAGGAAGAATCGGCGCCGGGTAGCACGGACGTTGTCGAGCCGGAGTATGGTGGAACCTTCATCGAGGCTTCCATTGGTGATGCGAGTACGTTATTGCCGGTGCTGGCCTCGGATTCAGCCTCCAGCGCTATCAACAGTCTGATTTATAACGGGCTGTTGCGTTATAACGGGCAGCTGCAACTGGAAGGGGAACTGGCTGAATCCTGGGAGGTGTCTGCCGATAACCGTACCCTGACCTTTCATCTGCGCCGTGACGTTCGCTGGCATGACGGTACTCCCTTCACCTCGAGTGATGTAGAATTTACCTACCAGCTTTACATCAACCAGGACATTCCAACTGCTTACGCTGAGGCCTTCAGACAGGTAGCCCGGGTTGAAACACCGGATTCCCATACTTTTGTTGCCCATTACGATATCCCCTATGCGCCGGCACTGCTGAGCTGGGCGACTGCCATTCACCCGCGCCACCTTCTTGAAGGAACAGACATTGTCCGCAGTCCGCTGGCGCGTCGCCCGATCGGAACCGGCCCCTACCGCTTGGTCGAATGGACCAGCGGGGAAAAAATTGTGCTGGAAACAAATCGGGATTACTTTGAAGGTCCGCCTTACATCAAGCGTGTGGTTTATCGAATCATTCCCGATGTCTCGACCCAGTTTCTCGAATTGCAGACCGGCAGCCTTGATTTTATGGGGCTGACGCCATTACAGTATGATCGTCAGACCGACACTCCGGCTTTCAGGAGAAACTTCAATAAATATCGATATCTGAACTTTGGCTACACGTATCTCGGCTACAATCTTCGGCGACCCCTGTTCACGGATAAACGGGTACGTCAGGCGCTTTCGTATGCCATTGATGAGCAGGAACTGATCGATGGCGTTCTGCTTGGCTATGGTGAAGTTGCTACAGGGCCCTACAAACCTGATACCTGGGTGTATAACCCGGATGTAAAGCGATATAATTACAATCCGAAAAAGGCGCAACAATTGCTGGCGGAAGCCGGTTGGCAGGATACCACTGGCGACGGTATCCTGGATAAAGATGGCAAGCCGCTGGCTTTTACTATCATTACCAATCAGGGCAATGATTTGCGCATTAAAACCGCAGAAATTATTCAGCGGCGTTTTCGACAGATCGGTGTCGATGTTCGCCTGCGGGTTGTTGAGTGGGCGACTTTTCTCAAAGAATTCATCAATCCGGGGAATTTTGATGCCACCATTCTTGGCTGGAGCGGTGGACCAGAACCAGATCAGTATAATATCTGGCATTCAAGCAAAACAGCTCCGGGCCAGTTGAATTTTATCGGTTTTAACCATGCTGAAGTAGATGAATTGCTGGAACAAGGCCGGCGGGCGTTTGATCAGCAGCAGCGCAAAGAGTATTATGACCGCTTCCAGGAGATACTGGCAGAGGAACAGCCCTATACCTTTTTATATGTTTCAGAGGCTCTTCCCGCCGTGTCTCGACGCTTTCGCGGAATTGAGCCGGCTCCAGCCGGAATCCGCTATAATTTTCAGGACTGGTTTGTGCCCAGAGCAGAACAGAAATATACACGTTAGGAAACTATGCTCGCTTACCTTGTCAGACGTTTACTGCTGCTGTTCCCGCTCTTGCTGGGGATTACCCTTATCTCTTTTGTCGTGATTCATCTGGCTCCGGGAGAACCGACCGACCTGCAGACACAGATGAACCCACAGTCCAGTTCCGAACTGCAGGAGAGGTTGCGGCACCAATACGGATTGGATCAGCCCCTGCATATACAGTATGGTCGGTGGCTGGCCCGTCTGGCGGTTCTTGATTTTGGTGAGTCCTTTGCCGGTGACCGCAGACCAGTGCTGGATAAAATTCTTGAACGGCTGCCAATCACCATTCTCATCAACCTGCTGTCGATTGCGCTGATCCTGGCCGTTGCCGTGCCTTTGGGAATTCTCTCTGCGGTGCGGCGGAATTCCCTGTTTGATCGGGGCACAACAATACTGGTCTTTACCGGGTTTGCCATACCTTCTTTCTGGCTGGCGTTGTTGCTGATGGATTGGTTCGGGGTCCGCCTTGGTCTCCTGCCGATTTCCGGACTTAAGTCTCTGGGATATGAATATCTCAGCTTTTCTGCCCAGATTCTTGATCGCATCAGCCACCTGATTCTCCCGGTGTTTATTTCTGCTATCGGCGGACTTGCCGGATTTTCCCGTTATATGCGCTCGAACATGCTGGAAGTTATTCGCCAGGATTACATTCTCACTGCGCGAGCCAAAGGATTGTCTGAACGCACAGTGATCTATAAACATGCGTTGCGCAATGCTCTGCTGCCCGTGATTACGATTCTGGGACTGTCGGTTCCCGGTCTGATTGGCGGTAGTGTTATCTTCGAAACAATCTTTGCCATACCCGGCATGGGCAAGCTGTTTTTTGACGGCGTCATGATGCGAGATTATCCCCTGATTATGGGGGTTCTGGTCATGGGTGCGGTCCTGACATTGCTGGGTAATCTGCTTGCTGATATCTGTTACGCCCTGGCCGATCCGCGCATCCGTCAGGGCCGGCAGGTTGCTGGAGAAGGATAATGGATAATGAATAACGAGATGATGTGGGGATGCGATGGAAATTAAGTCAAATATGCTGGGCGATTTGCTGCTCGAAGCCGGCCTGATCGATCAATTTCAACTCGATTCAGCCTTGTCTCTCCAACGCAACCTGGGTGGACAAATCGGGGCGGCGTTGATCAAGCTAGGCTATCTGCCCGAAGAAACTATTCACGAGTTTCTCGAAGCGCAACAGCTGTATTCAAGGGTCAGTCTGGATGAACTGGTGATCGATTCGGCCCTGATGGACCTGCTGCCGATTGAGCGGATGCGTAAATTAAAGGTTTTTCCGGTGGAGTTGCGACGCCAGGAAAACGAAAAAATTCTTCGGGTAGCCATGACTGATCCGACGGACCTGCGCCTGATTGAGGATCTGCAATTCAGTACCGGCTGCAGGATCCTGCCACTGCTGGCTACGGAAGATGACATCCTCAGGGCGATCGACCAGAACGGGCAGCAGGAGCCGATGTTCCAGGAAACAATCGATGCACTGAAAGAAAATTTTCAGGGTGACTTTACCCAACTATCATCCGACGCAGCTACGCGCCTGGACTGCTTGCTCGATATTCTCATGGAAAAAGGCATCTTGAGCCGGCAGGAACTGGAAAGGGTAAAAGGCGGCTGATGAGCGCGGTACCTCGCAGTACTTTTTTACGCGATGTCGTCTGGCAGCGTTTTCGGCGCAACCGTATGGCTCTGGTTGGTGCCGCCATCGTCCTGGTCATGTTCCTGATGGCAGCGGCAGCGAGCTTTACCAGTGTTGATCCGGCCGCCATTGATGTCAGCAAGAGCCTGCAACCACCAAGTTGGGAACATCCCCTGGGAACCGACGATCTCGGCCGTGAAGTGCTTGTACGCATGCTTTACGGCGCGCGTATTTCTTTGCTGGTAGGTTTTGTCGCGGTTGGTATCTCGACCCTGATCGGTATTGTCTGCGGAGCCCTGGCCGGTTATTACGGTGGCTGGGTCGATGCAGTGATGATGCGTTTTGTTGATATTATGTTATGCTTCCCGGCCTTTTTTCTTATTCTGGCGGTGATTGCTTTTCTTGACCCATCTATCTGGAATATTATGATCGTTATCGGCCTGACCAGTTGGATGGGCGTGGCCAGGCTGGTTCGCGCTGAATTTTTGAGCCTGCGCCAGCGAGATTTTGTCCTGGCAGCCCAGGCTCTGGGTTCTTCCGATTCGCGTTTGATCTTCCGGCACATTCTCCCTAACGCCCTGTCGCCGGTATTGGTGTCGGCCACCCTCGGTGTTGCCGGAGCTATCCTGACCGAAAGTGCCTTGTCTTTTCTCGGCATCGGCGTGCAGCCACCAACGCCGTCCTGGGGCAATATGCTGATTATCGGCAAGCAGACCCTGGGAAGCGCCTGGTGGTTGTCGGTTTTTCCGGGGCTGGCTATTTTAATTACAGTTCTGGGGTACAATCTGCTCGGAGAAGGAATCCGTGACGCCCTCGATCCCAGGATCAAGGAATGACCCCGATTGAATGCCTGCGCCGCCGCTTTGACGCTCATCGCAACAGCGATTTTGCGACTGTTTACGCGAGCTACCACCCGCAGGCTCCTTTTCTCCTGCAGTTTCAAGACCTTAATTCCTATCTGACCTTTGCCCGGGAGCATCTGTCCAGCATCCGGATGCTCTCCTGGCGTTGTACCAGGGAGCGCCGTCTCAATTGCCGGCAATCAGAGTGCTTGCAGATTATCGAGTTTGAGCATGCCGGCACGACCAGCCGGATAGCTGAGCTGGCATTGGTGATTCTAGCACCTGACGGCTGGCGTTATCATTCAGCACAGAAGCTTGACCCGGATAGTTTGTCGGTGCCGTTGACGATGGTGGATTTCAATCATTTTGATCAAGCTGACGAGAAAGTGCGTTTCTGATCATGCCAGAGCTGCCGGAAGTTGAAACCGTCTGTCGGGGAATTGCGCCCTATGTCACCGGTAAGGTCATTCTCGAACTGATCCTGCGTGTTCCCAGACTGCGGTTACCACTTGATCCGCAGCTTTGCCGGACTCTGCCGGGGCAGACTGTTCGTCATGTTTACCGGCGCGCAAAATATCTGTTACTGATGATCGACCAGGGAAGTCTGATTATTCATCTGGGTATGTCAGGAATATTGCGGATTGTACCGGCTGGAAGCACTGAGCATAAACACGACCATGTTGATCTTATTTTTACAGACGGCAACTGCCTGCGCTTTACCGACCCCCGCCGGTTCGGGACTTTCATCTTTTCAGGCACCGATCCATTGCGACAGCCGTTGTTGGCCGATCTTGGTCCGGAGCCCCTCGATCATGATTTTCAGGGGGAATTGTTGTATCAACGTTCACGAGACAGGAAACAGGCGGTCAAAGGTTTTATCATGGATCAAAAGACTGTTGTCGGCGTGGGTAATATCTATGCCAACGAAGCCCTTTTTCGTGCTGGTATCCATCCGGCCCGCCCGGCCGGACGTATCAGCCGGAAGCGTTACGAGCGTCTTGCAGGGGCGATCAAGGAGGTACTTGCGGAGGCCATTGCTGCGGGTGGGACAACCATCAGTGATTTTGCCGATAGTGCCGGCCGGCCCGGCTATTTTCGCCAGGAACTGCAGGTTTATGGGCGTGGACTGCAACCCTGTTGTCTCTGTGGTCGACCTGTCCGCACGGCTCGTCTGGGGCAACGCTCCACTTTTTTCTGTTCTTTCTGCCAGAGATAATAACTGCCATGAACAATTTTTCTTTCCATTTTCCCTATCGGGTTGGCATCGGTGATATCAATTATGGCGGGCATGTCAGTAACGCTGCGGTGCTGACGATTTTTCAGGATGCCAGGCTGGCATTTCTTGCAGAACTGGGGCCCTTTTCCGAGGTCGAGGTCGGCGGTTGCGGCCTGATCATGCCGGAAGCCCATGTTTACTATCGGCAGGAGATGTTTCATGGCGATCAATTGCTGATCGGAATCCGGGTTGCAGCCCTTAAGCGTTCCGCCTTCACCCTCGAATATCACATCACCCGCGCCGGGGTGATGACAGCAGAAGGCACCACGGTCATGGTCTGTTTCGATTATCAGCAGCGCAAACCCTGCCGGATGCCGCCCCGGTTTCGCTCTGTTCTGGAAGACCCGCCACCTGGTGTTTAAGTGCTTTCGGGTGAGCCGGCTTAGGGTTTCAGGTCCGGTTTCCTGCTTGACGCACTCGTGTACAAGCGCTATTGTTCATCTCTTTTAGTTTTACGGGTTATAAAGGGTTGAGAGACATGGATGAATTAAACGATCTGTTGCAACAGCGCCGAGCAAAAATCGATACCTATTTAAATGCCGGCGTCAATCCGTTTGCTAACGATTTCAAGGTACTGCACCATACCGATCAAATTCGCATCAATCACCAGCAGGATTCGCGCGTCGATCTTGAGGAACCAACTTGCGTGTATCGCTTCGCCGGACGCATTATGGCCCGGCGCGATTTCGGCAAGGCGGCTTTTCTGCAATTGCAGGACGGTCATGGCAAGATTCAGGTTTACGTTGCCAAAAAAGAGATTGGCGACGAGGCCTTCAATATTTTTAAACGGTTTGACATCGGTGATATCGTCGGTATCTGCGGCGTTCCTTTCCGAACCCAGACTGATGAACTTTCCATTCGCGCCCAGCAGGTTAAAATACTCACCAAATCATTGCTTCCCTTGCCGGAAAAATGGCATGGATTGACCGATGTTGAGACCAGGTATCGGCAGCGGTATCTGGATCTGATGGTCAACCCCGAAGTTCGTGAGGTGTTTCGCAAGCGCAGCCGTATTATCAACCTGATTCGCGAATTCATGCTCGAGCACGACTACCTTGAAGTCGAAACACCGATGATGCAGCAGATTGCCGGTGGAGCGACAGCCAAACCTTTTGTAACCCATCACAATACCCTGAAGATGGATCTTTTTTTGCGTATAGCGCCGGAATTGTATTTAAAAAGGCTTGTGGTCGGTGGCTTTGACCGGGTGTTTGAAATTAATCGCAATTTTCGCAATGAAGGAATATCGATTCAGCATAACCCCGAATTTACCATGATGGAATTCTATCAGGCCTATGCCACCTACGAGGATCTGATGGATTTTTCCGAACAGCTGATCTGTCATGTGACCCGGCAGGTGTGCGGTTCACTGGTGATTCCTTATGGTGAAAAGATGGTTGACCTGACCCCGCCATGGGAACGGCTGACCCTTAAGGATGCTATCGTCAAGTATGCCGACATTAAGTTGGAGCTACTTGATGACCGTAGTCTTTCCCTGGCGTATGCCAACGATACCTTGGGGCTGGAACTTGACGGCAATATTGGCCATGGCAAACTGCTGGCAGAGATTTTCGACGAGGTGGTGGAGCCGCAGCTGTGGAATCCGGTGTTTATTACCCAATACCCTACTGAAATTTCCCCGCTTTCGCGCAAAAATGATGAAAATCCAGAAGTTGTCGACCGCTTTGAGCTGTTTATCGTCGGCCGGGAACTGGCCAACGCTTTTTCCGAATTAAATAACCCCGTCGATCAGAAAGACAGATTCAACAAGCAGCTGCTGGAAAAGGAAGCTGGCGATGAAGAAGCCCATGCCATGGATGAAGATTATATCCGAGCTCTCGAATATGGCCTTCCGCCGACCGCCGGAGAAGGTATCGGCATCGATCGGCTGGTGATGCTGCTGACTGATTCGGCTTCTATTCGAGACGTGATTCTTTTTCCACAAATGCGCCCAGAGGCGAGTTAAGGCATTCAGTCCATGGCGTACGAATTGTTTGTCAGCCTGCGTTACCTGCGTGCAAAGAGGAAACAGACCTTCATATCGGTTATCTCCTTTATTTCCATCGCCGGGGTGACCCTGGGGGTTGCCGCCCTGATTCTGGTTCAGGCGGTTATGACAGGTTTTACTGAAGGGGTCCGGCAACAGATCCTTGGTAATGTTCCTCACGTGTTGATTCAACGTTATGGCGAAGGAATTGATAACCCGCGCGAACTGGTCGAAGCGGCTAAAAAAACACCCCATGTTGTATCGGCATCGCCCTTTGTCGCCAGGGAAGCCATGCTGCTTGCCGGCGGCAATGTCGCAGCGGTCAACGTAAAGGGGGTCGATGAAGAACACAAGATACTGTCACAGCCGTTGCGAACTGATAACGACGCTGATATCCCCGCATTATTTTTTTCTACGCAGGACCGCCCGGGAATTATCATCGGGATGGATACCGCGGCGACCCTGGATGTGGATGTCGGCGATCTGGTCAATGTCATCCCACCGCTGTTTTCTGTCACTCCTTTCGGGATGATGCCGAAAATGAAGCCTTTTCAGATTGTTGGGGTTTTTGAACAGCAGAGCAGTCTGATTGACAGCTTTTACGCCTATATCCCGCTACCCGAAGCACAGTCTTTTTTCGAGTCGGAGGGATTGGTCAGTGGTATTGAAATTGAGGTTGATCTCTTTGAACAGGCCCCTCTGGTTGCAGAAAGACTTGGCAGTCAGTTCGATTTTCCCACTGTGGTGCGGCCCTGGCAAAGCCTTTACGGGTCGTTTCTGTCGGCCTTGAAGCTGGAGAAACTGGGCCTTTTTATCGTGCTGGCAATTATTGTCCTGGTGGCGGCATTCAACATCGCCACGACCCTGATCATGGTTGTTATGGAAAAAACCCGGGATATTGCCATCCTGCGAGCCATCGGTGCCAACGCTCGGAGCATTCTGAAAATTTTCATGTTTGAAGGATTGATTATCGGTACTTTGGGCACGTTGCTGGGAACCGGCCTTGGCGTTGCTCTGGCTCATTATGCCGATGCCCTGATTAAGGGGATTGAAGGTCTTTTTGGTGTCCAGATCTTCGACCAGGCCGTCTATGGAATGGAGCGTTTTCCTTCGGAGATCGTTGTCATTGAGGTGATTGCGGTTATTGTCATGGCCATGGCAATCGCCTTGCTTGCCACCATTTATCCCGCCTGGCGAGCATCACGTATGGATCCGGCTGAGGCTTTACGTTATGACTGATCAACCTATGGTTGCGGTACAGGGGTTGCGTAAATCATTTCAGACCCCCGGCGAACAAATCGATGTGTTGCGCGGTATTGATCTGCAGATCAAAAAAAACGAACGGGTTGCGGTGGTCGGTACCTCCGGTGCGGGCAAGACAACCCTGATGCATATTCTCGGCGGGCTTGATGCGCCAACGTCAGGAGAGGTCAGGGTGAAGGGTCAGGATCTCTTCAGCTTGCGCGCAACCGCACTTGATGCTTTCCGGAATCATACGGTAGGGTTTGTCTTTCAATTTCATCAACTGTTGCCTGAATTTACCGCGCTCGAAAATGTCATGATGCCGCGACTGATTGCCGGTGAATCCCGGCGATCCGCAGCGGAAAAAGCCACTGCTATCCTGGCCGAGGTCGGCCTTGAGCACAGAGTGAAACATAAGCCCGGCGCTCTGTCCGGTGGTGAGCAACAGCGTGTCGCTATTGCCAGGGCGCTGGTTAATGAACCGCAGTTGTTATTAGCCGATGAGCCTACCGGTAACCTGGACACCGGCACCTCCGACGAGATTCTTTCCTTATTGAACCGTATGCACGACAACCGCGGTTTGACCATGGTTATCGTAACCCACAATATGCCCCTGGCGGCCGAACTTGACCGCATTGTTAAAATCGAAGATGGTGTGTTGGCCGGAGATGTTTTAAATTGATGTTGCAGGTTCTGTCTTCTATAATTGCGCTTTTGCCTGTGCTGCTGATATGTTAAGGGTTTTTTGATGTCAAGATCATTGTTCAGTGCATTGCTGCTGATTGTTTTATGTGCTACGTCGTTACTTGCTGAAGAGTTGAGGGTGGCGCAGGTCCAAATTGAAGGTAACCGTCGTGTTGCAACCGCAGCCATTCGTGGCGCAATATCCATTAACCCGGGCGACGTTGTCAGCTACGAGCAAATTGACAGTAATGTCAGAAGCATTTTTGCCCTGGGAGGTTTCCACGATATTGCCGCTCGCGTCGATGTCATACAGGGAAGTAATATTCTTGTTTTTGATATACAGGAGCTCCCTTTAGTCAGAACCCTTGATTTCCGTGGCAACAAAAAGTTTTCCGATCAGAAATTGCGTGAAAATGCCAGTTTAACACCGCCTTTCATTTTTGATCCCAATCGTGTTCGATCGAGTGTTCAGGCTCTGAAAAACGCCTACATCGAGGATGGTTATCACGCAGTCGACATCGAGACTTACCTGACAACGGCCGACCGGGGCGAAGCCGTCCTTGTTTATCAGGTTACTGAGGGCAGGAAAATCCGGATCAAAGATATCGACTTTGTCGGCAACGATGTCCTCAGTAAAAGAACCTTGCTGAAAAACATGGAAACCAAAGAACGGTGGTTTTTGTCTTGGCTGACGGGGCGTGGTGTCTATCTCGAAGATGTTATGGAGTTGGATGTCGAGCGCATCAAGCTGGCTTATTACGACATCGGTTACCAGGATGTTATTGTCCAGCAGCCACGGGTTACCCTGGTAGATGACAAGTATTTGCATATCGAGATAGAAATTGATGAAGGGCCTCAATATCGGGTCGGTAATCTGAGTGTCAGCGGCGATCTGCTTTACCCTGAGGATCGGTTGATGAACGAGGTGGAACTTCAGGAAGGGGAGGTCTTCAGCCGACTGGAATTGCGCGACAGTATTGTCGCTCTTACCGACCTTTATGCAGACAGTGGCTATGCCTACGTTAACGTTGTTCCCTTAACGTCAAAAAGAACCGATGAGTTGCTGGTCGATATCGAACTGGAGATTGAGCAGGGGGTTCAGGTCGCCATCGAGCGTGTCGACATCAGTGGTAACGTTCGTACCCGCGACAAGGTCATTCGCAGACAGATCCCCCTGGTTGAAGGGGAATTGTACAGTTCAAGTAAACTAAAGGAGGCAAATCGAAACATCCGTAATCTGGGTTTCTTCGAAGAGGTAGAGATATCTGATCGTCCCGGTTCTGCCGAGGATTTGAGTGTTGTGGAGGTTTCCGTTGAGGAACGCTTGACCGGCACTTTCTCCATCGGACTTGGTTACTCTTCGGTTGATAAAGTGATGGCGCAGGGTTCCATTACCCAGGAGAACTTTCTTGGTCGCGGCCTTGACCTGAGCCTGAGCGGCTCAGTCGGAACAAAGAGCAACACCTATTCACTGTCAGTGTCAGACCCCTATTTTCTCGATACCGAGTGGACACTAGGGGGGGAGGTTTACCGTTCGGAACGCGAATACAATGATTACGATGATCGTCGAACCGGTGGCGCGATCCGCGCCGGCCATCCCGTCAGCCGTAATTCACGGGCGTTTCTTACCTATCGGTACGAACAGAAGGAAATTTATAACCTGAGCCCCGTTGCTTTGAACAACGCCTTCATTGTCGATCAGGAGGGACAATCGACCCTGTCATCAGTAACGGCACAGTGGGTGCGCAACAGTACGGATCTGTTTGAAGATCCAAGCCGCGGTGGAATTACCAGAATCAGTCTCGAGTATGCGGGTTTGGGCGGAACGGAACATTTTCTAAGACCGATTGTATCTCATCGTCATTTTTTCCCGCTGTTCTGGGGAACGGTTTTTTCCGTTCATGGTGAAGTCGGGTACATAACATCGACGCGCGATGATGAAGTATCACTGAGCGAACGATTTTTCCTGGGTGGAATCAGGACGATTCGTGGATTCAAAACCCGTGAAGTCGGCCCCAGGGAAGATGGTGTTTTTGTGGGCGGTGAAAAGATGGGTTATTTCAACATTGAATATCTGTTTCCGGTGTATCGCCC
Source organism: Pelovirga sp. (assembly GCA_041686715.1). GTDB lineage: Bacteria > Desulfobacterota > Desulfuromonadia > Desulfuromonadales > Geopsychrobacteraceae > Pelovirga. The sequence goes on along the minus strand of JAWLDI010000044.1, from coordinate 3,581 downwards.
TCTCGGACTTCAAGGGGTGATCTTTTATGATACAGGTAATGTCTGGCGTGATGACGAGGAATACTTTTCTGACATGCGTCACAGTGCCGGGGCCGGCATCCGTTGGCGCAGCCCGCTGGGCCCGTTGCGTTTTGAGTGGGGTTATAACCTTGACCCGCGCGATGATGAGAAAAAAAGCGTGTTTGAGTTTACCATTGGCAGACCTTTCTAAAAATGATTTCAAGGAGATAACATGAAAAAAATCAGTATGATCTTGTTGGCTTTTCTCTTTTTTGCCGTTCCTGTGTGCGCCCAAAAAATTGCCTATGTAGATATGCAGCGCGCTCTTAACCAGTCCAAAGCCGGTATTGCCGCAAAAGAACAGATGACAACGCAGGTTCAAAAGTACGAGGGTGAGTTCAGAACCGAGCAGCAAGAGTTGCTGCAGATGAAGGAAGACCTGGAGAAACAGGCATCGCTCTTGTCAGAAACAGCACGATCTGAGCGTGAGCGCGATTATCAGCGCCGGGTTACCGAGTTGCAGCGTTTTCAGCAGGACATTCAGGAGGAGTTGCAGCAGCAGGACGAGGAATTTACTTCTCGCATTATCAATGAGATGTTTGAGGTTCTGCAACAGCTTGGAGAAGAGGGGGAGTATGCGATGATCATCGAGAAGAATGAAGGTGCAATTGTCTATGCTGACACAGAAATAGATCTGACAGACGCACTGATCAAGGCCTACGACGCAACCAAATAGTGTTCATCCGAAAATTTCCGCGGGGACACAATACTGTTTTTCGGTCACAGGTTACATAACGACAGCAGCAGGAGTATCTATGGCAACCTTAGCCCGACTGGCAGAGCTGGTTCATGGACAGGTGGAGGGTGATCCGGCAACAGAGGTTGTGCGCGTCGCACCGATTGATCGTGCCGGTGAGTCAGAGATCACCTTTGTGGCAAACAAGAAATATGTATCACAGCTGAAGGATAGCGGGGCTTCTGCCATTATTGTGTTTCCCGGCGTTAAGATGCCCGGCAAAAATCTGCTTGTGTGTGCTAATCCTTATCTTGCTTTTGCCAAGGTCCTTGCCTTTTTTCAAGCTGACATACAACCCGCCCCCGGTATTATGCCGGGAGCGCATGTTGCTGCCAGCGCTGATATTGACCCATCAGCCTCCATTCTGTCCGGCTGTGTTGTCGGTGAACATGCTGTCGTTGGCAAGAGCTCTGTCCTGTATCCTGGCGTCTGCATCAACGATCATGGCGTCATTGGGGATGAGTGTGTCCTCCACCCTCATGCCGTTGTCAGAGAAGGTTGTCGGCTGGGCAATCGGGTCATTCTGCAACCCGGCGCTGTTATCGGTTCTGATGGCTTTGGTTTTGCTCCTGATGACAATCGTTATTTTAAGATTCCCCAGGTTGGCATTGTTGTCATTGAGGACGACGTCGAAATCGGAGCCAACTCCTGTGTCGACCGTGCTACCCTGGGTGAGACCCGTGTGCGGCGGGGAACAAAAGTCGACAATCTGGTGCAGATTGGTCACAATGTTGAGCTGGGAGAGGACTGTATCGTTGTCGCCCAGGCTGGTTTTGCCGGTAGCAGTCGTATCGGCAATCATTGTACTTTCGGCGGCCAGTCTGCTGTTGCCGGCCATCTGAAAGTGGGTGATCATGTCACCATCGGCGCCCGCGGGGGCATCAGTGGTGATATTGACGCTCCTCATCAAGTTCTGTCCGGTGTTCCGTTGATGCCCCATAAGGAATGGCTGCGTTCTACCATGACGCTGCCCAAGCTACCGGAAATGCGCAAAGATCTGCTTCAATTAAAGAAAAAAATAGAAGAACTTGAAGCTTTGCTGAAGGAGGATAGCGGGAGTGCTTGAACTGAATATACAACAGATTATGGAAATTCTTCCCCACCGTTATCCGTTTTTGCTGGTGGACCGAATCGAAGAGGTTGAAGGCGGCAAAAGAGTCAACGGTTATAAAAACGTAACGATCAATGAGCCGTTTTTTCAGGGACACTTTCCCGGGCACCCGATCATGCCGGGAGTGCTGATTGTCGAAGCCATGGCGCAGGTGGGCGGTGCTTACGTGACCGTGGTTGACAAGATCGAAAAAGATCGCGTTACCTACTTTGTCGGCATTGATAAGGCCCGTTTTCGCAAACCGGTGATGCCGGGCGATGTGTTGCGGATGGAGCTGGAGCTCTTGTCTCGACGACGCGGAATCTACCAGTTTTCAGGGAAGGCGTTTGTTGGTGACATCCTTACAGCCGAAGCTGAATTGAAGGCAACATTTGCCAAAAAATAATGCATCTGTTCAGCCCCGGATCGGCAATTTCGTACCAGGACCGACAGCTGAACACTGATAAAATCATTTTATATTGGAGCCATTTATGATTCACCCCACAGCCATCATCGCCCCGGGCGCCAAGCTCCATTCCAGTGTTACCGTCGGACCCTATGCGGTGATCGGTGAGCATGTCAGTATCGGTGAGGGCACAACGGTTGCGTCACATGTGGTCATCGAAGGGCGAACCGAGATCGGCTGTTTTAACCAGATATTCCAGTTTGCATCCATTGGTGCTGTCCCCCAGGATCTGAAATTCAAAGGCGAAGAATCAACTTTGAAGATTGGAGATCGTAATCGTATCAGGGAATTTACTACCATCCATCTGGGTACGGAGGATGGCGGTGGGGTGACAACCATTGGTCATGATTGTCTGTTGATGGCCTATTCTCATGTCGCCCACGATTGTCTTGTTGCTAATCATGTGATTCTGGCAAATGCTGCAACCCTGGCCGGGCACGTACAGGTAGATGACTTTGCTATTCTTGGCGGTCTCTCTGCCGTTCACCAGTTTACCCGGGTCGGCTGCCATGTGATGGCCAGTGGCGGTTCCATGATTGCTCAGGATGTTGCCCCTTTTTCTATTGTGCAGGGTGATCGGGCAAAAACGGTAGGACTCAACACAACCGGCCTCAAGCGCCGTGGTTACAGCGATGAGGCCCTGACGACTATCAAAAAACTCTACAAGTTGGTGTTTCGATCCAACCTGAAATTGGAAGAGGCAATTGCCACCATCGAAGCTGAATTTGATCTGAAAGCTTCTGAGGTTGCTATTTATCTGGATTTTCTTAAAACGAGTGAGCGCGGCCTGGCGCGCTGAACGATTGCTGTCAGCTGAAAAACAGAAGTTGTGAGATCCCCTTTTTGGTTCTCGCCTTCTGTTTTTTTTATCGGATATAAACCTTGAGAGCTAATTCAGTTAAACGTCGTGTCATGATTGTCGCCGGAGAATCTTCCGGCGATCTCCATGGCAGCCATCTGCTTAAAGCGGCAGCGACCAGATACCCTGGCATCAGATTTTTTGGGGTTGGTGGCAGTCGCATGAAAGCGCATGGTTGTGACATCCTGATTCCATCGGATGAACTTTCAGTGATGGGGGTGACCGAGGTGTTGGTGCGCCTGCCGGGCATTATCAATCGTTTTCGTCGGTTGGTAACCATACTGAAATCACCCCAGCCACCGGATCTGCTGGTGCTGATCGATTTTCCTGACTTTAACCTGCGCCTGGCCAAAGTGGCAAAGCAGGCCGG